>NZ_VOXS01000050.1:0-1392 GCF_013420655.1 Acinetobacter sp. Q186-3
TAATGCCAGTCAGTTAAGCAAATTTTAGTAAAATGTAGTAAAAATGAGTGTATGTAAATACGCTCATTTTTTTATGTCTTTATCTGAACATTTAGAATCCACTCTTGAACATTCTCTCCCATCACTCAACCATTTTTGTGAACTTATTGATTTAAATTGGATTGAAACAAGCCTGCATCAAACAGGTAAGGCATCAATCAGAAGGAGAAAATTACCTGCTGAGCATGTGGTTTGGCTTGTTATTGGGCTTGCCTTGTTTCGCAATCAACCCATCAGCTATGTGGTAGAGCAATTAAACCTCGTGTTTGGTACAACAGAATATTGTGTTCCTAGTGCAGCAGTCCAAGCACGACAACGTTTAGGACAAGAGCCTTTAAGTACCTTATTCTCTCTGCTCAGCCAAGCATGGTTTGATGAAACACAGCAACAATATTCAAGCTTTCAAGGACTTAGCATATGTGCTGTTGATGGGGTGGTTTGGTCTATGCCGCTGACCGAAGAGAACTTTAATCATTTTGGCTCATCTAAAGGTAAAACTGCTGTAGCACCTTACCCACAAGTGAGAGCCACGTGCCTAGTCAATACCAATACCCATGAAATCATAGATGCCCAAATAGGCAGTATGGATCAGGGTGAACTCACATTAGGAAATCAATTATCTCCTCCGGCACAAAGTATTACATTATTTGATCGAGCTTATTTCTCTGCTGATTTTCTAATAGGGTGGCAAACACGTGCAGAATCAAGTCATTGGCTGATGCGAGCAAAAGATAATTTACGTTATGAAATTATTAAACGGAATTCCCCACATGATTTTCATATCAGGATGCCAATATCAGCTAGAGCCAAGAAACTTAACCCAACGTTAGGGGATTATTGGGAGGCACGTTTGATTGAAGTTGAGCAGGCAGGAAAAATCAGACGTTACATTACTTCATTATTAGATTCAAAGACATACCCACTTATAGCCTTGGCAAAGTTATATGCTCAGCGTTGGGAAATTGAAATGTGTTACCGAGAAATTAAAAGCAATTTACAGAAAGGTAAGCTCTTAAGAAGCAAGCAACCAGACTTAATTTATCAAGAATTATGGGGTGTCTTGATTGCTTATAATGTTCTAAGAAGACAAATGAAATATATGGCTCAACGAGCTAAAGTAAGTCCTTTGAGAATCAGTTTTCATATTGCATCTATCGCTATTCTTAATTTACTCAGATTCGACTCTTTGGCTTCTGCAGGTAATCTCCCCAAACATCTGGAAAGTTTAATGGAGAAATCTGATAGATATGTTTTACCTGAGAGACGGATGAGGAGTTATCCAAGGGTTGTAAAAGGAAAACCTCAAAAATACCCAAGAAAAAGCCAGTCAATCTCTTAACTGACTGGCATTAC
>NZ_VOXS01000051.1:0-1321 GCF_013420655.1 Acinetobacter sp. Q186-3
GAGACTGTAAATTAAATTGTGTAATTGCCTGAATTTGCTATGTTCATATTCACAACGGAGTCAGGCAACATGATGAACGAACAAAAACTAAAAGACCTTGCAGCAGAATTTGCTAAAGGAATCAAAACAGAAGACGATCTCAATCAATTCACCCGATTGTTGACTAAACTCACTGTTGAAACGGCTCTCAATGCCGAACTTACCGAACATCTCGGACATGAAAAGAATGCTCGTAAGAACGGTTCAAATGCTCGTAACGGTTATTCCAGTAAGACCGTGCTGAGCGATGATGGTGAGATTGAGATCACCACACCACGAGATCGTGATGGCACATTTGAGCCACAGCTAATTAAAAAGAATCAGACCCGTATCACGCAAATGGATAGCCAAATTCTATCCCTTTATGCCAAAGGCATGACTACCCGTGAAATCGTGGCTACTTTCAAAGAAATGTACGATGCTGATGTATCGCCAACGCTTATTTCCAAGGTGACTGATGCTGTTAAGGAGCAAGTCGCTGAATGGCAAAACCGTCCGCTGGATGCACTCTATCCCATCGTCTATATGGACTGTATTGTAGTTAAAGTCCGTCATAATGGCAGTGTTATCAACAAGGCTGTATTCCTTGCCTTAGGCATTAATCTTGATGGACAGAAAGAACTGCTCGGCATGTGGATGGCTGAGAATGAAGGTGCAAAGTTCTGGCTGAATGTCCTGACTGAGCTTAAAAACCGAGGGTTGCAGGATATTCTGATCGCCTGTGTGGATGGACTAAAAGGCTTTCCTGATGCCATTAACAGCGTATACCCGCAAACCCATATCCAGCTGTGCATTATCCATATGCTGCGTAACAGCTTGAAATACGTATCATGGAAAGATTACAAGGCGGTCACTCAGGATTTAAAAGCCGTTTATCAGTCACCTACTGAAGAGGCAGCCTTGATGGCCTTGGATCAATTCGCCCAAACATGGGATGACAAGTACCCACAGATCAGCAAAAGCTGGCGTACACACTGGGAGAATCTAAATACCTTCTTTGCTTATCCAGCCGAGATACGCAAAGCCATCTATACCACCAATGCGATCGAATCATTAAACAGCGTAATACGTCAGGCGATCAAAAAGCGTAAAGTCTTTCCAACGGATGATTCTGTACGTAAAGTGATTTACCTGGCAATTGATGCAGCGTCTAAAAAGTGGAATATGCCTATTCGCGACTGGCGTTTAGCCATGAGCCGCTTTATTATTGAATTCGGTGACCGCTTAAGCAATCGCCTTTAAATTTATGAAAAGCAATTACACAAAATTATTTACAGGCTCT
>NZ_VOXS01000052.1:0-1180 GCF_013420655.1 Acinetobacter sp. Q186-3
CTCTGTACACGACAAAAATAGATAACTCATTGAAATAATGTCACAATAATTGTTTTCTAACGACGAATACTATGACACATCTCAATGAGTTATATCTTATCTTAAACAAATCTCTAAAATGGAACAAGTCACATTTAAAGTGCTTTGCGCTCATCATGCTTGTGATTATTTTAAAGCAAACATGTAATCTTTCTTCTGCATCTAAAGCCTTGCCCATCAAGTGTTTACCACAATCATTTTATCGACGTATGCAGCGCTTCTTTGCAGGTCAGTATTTTGATTATCGTCAAATTTCTCAGTTGATTTTCAATATGTTTTCATTCGACCAAGTGCAACTGACTTTAGATAGAACCAATTGGAAATGGGGAAAACGAAATATTAATATCCTGATGCTCGCAATCGTTTATCGTGGAATAGCGATACCTATCCTTTGGACATTGCTTAATAAACGTGGAAATTCAGATACGAAAGAGCGTATTGCTTTGATTCAACGCTTTATAGCCATTTTTGGTAAAGACCGTATTGTGAATGTGTTCGCAGACAGAGAGTTTATCGGTGAGCAGTGGTTTACATGGTTAATTGAACAAGACATCAACTTCTGCATTCGTGTTAAAAAAACTTCATTGTCACCAATCATTTAGGAAAGAATCATAAAATTAGTGATTTATTTCGCCATCTTAAAGTTGGTCAAATTGAATGTCGTAAACGACGGATTTTGGTTGGTCGGGTGAAACTATATATAAGTGCACTACAGTTAGAAAATGGAGAGCTTTTACTCGTCGTTTCTCCTCAGTTTAATGCCAATGCTATTCAGGATTATGCATTACGCTGGGAAATTGAAACCTTATTCAGTTGTCTCAAAGGACGCGGGTTTAATCTTGAAAATACGCGCTTGACAGACCCTAGACGAGTGAAAAAATTGATTGCGGTGTTAGCTATAAGCTTCTGTTGGTGTTACTTAACGGGTGAATGGCAACATAATCAAAAAAAAGCGATAAAAATAAAGAAGCATGGACGACTCTCAATGAGTTTATTTCGCTATGGTTTAGACTATGTTCAAATGGCGATTCAGCGTTTAATTGGTTTTGGGAAAAAAGAAGAGTTTAAGGAAATTTTGGCAATTTTAAGAAAGCAGAATCCTGATAGGATAAGGGTTCTGTGAAATTTGTCGTGTACAGAG
>NZ_VOXS01000053.1:0-1099 GCF_013420655.1 Acinetobacter sp. Q186-3
TGTTCAAATGGCGATTCAGCGTTTAATTGGTTTTGGGAAAAAAGAAGAGTTTAAGGAAATTTTGGCAATTTTAAGAAAGCAGAATCCTGATAGGATAAGGGTTCTGTGAAATTTGTCGTGTACAGAGTATAATAATAATAATCGAGCATGAGTCTCATACGGATGCTCGGGTCGAAAGGGAATCCCCAGGCGAGTAACCTGTTTGCGGTGATCCATTAGCTGCAGGAGCAGAAGAGCATACATCTGGAAGCAAAGCCAGGAAAGCGGCCTATGGAGCTGTGCGGCAGCGCTCAGTAGGCAATTTTTCAAAATATTGTTAAGCCTTTTCTGAGCATGGTATTTTTCATGGTATTACCAATTAGCAGGAAAATAAGCCATTGAATATAAAAGATAAAAATGTCTTGTTTACAATAAAGTGGGAGTAGTAATTTCGTTACTTTGTTTAGAATTTCTTCAGAAATATTTCTTAATAAATCGTGTTTTTCAACAAGCGTAAAATTACTTTCTAAAATCTCTTTTTGTTTAGCTCGAGTTTGGGTATAAGCCCCATAATAAAATTGACGAGGATCTTTAAGCACGTACCAATCTTTCATTTGGATTACAGTACGGCCCTTATCGTAAAGATCAAATTCAGGCTGCCATAAAGGTTTGTAATGAAAATTAATTTCTTCCTGAATATCGTAGGTCGCTTCTTGATAACGTGAAGCTGGTTTATCACCAAATCTTTTTTCAATATAAGCATAAGTATTTCTTAAAGGCTTAACTGAAGATGTTTTAATATCAATTTGCATATAAATCTTCCTGATTTTTTAATAAAGACTAGAGTTTTTATTCTCTAATACCGGCCTGTCCAAATCGCCACTTCATGCGGTCATATTCAATCTTTGCAAAATCATCCGTACTTAGGTGCTGTACTTGATGGTGTGCGCAGAATTCTTCAAAAGCCTTGACTGGCATAATCATTTCTACAGCTAACTCTGGATCACCTATCGAAAATTCAAATTCGATATATTTGTCACGCTGAGTCCCTGTAACATGAATAAAGCAAGGAGGCTGTTCTACATTGAGTTGCTGCATACCAAAATCCTCATATTCTCCA
>NZ_VOXS01000054.1:0-1030 GCF_013420655.1 Acinetobacter sp. Q186-3
GTCTGCAACTCGACTCCATGAAGTCGGAATCGCTAGTAATCGCGGATCAGAATGCCGCGGTGAATACGTTCCCGGGCCTTGTACACACCGCCCGTCACACCATGGGAGTTTGTTGCACCAGAAGTAGGTAGTCTAACCTTAGGGAGGACGCTTACCACGGTGTGGCCGATGACTGGGGTGAAGTCGTAACAAGGTAGCCGTAGGGGAACCTGCGGCTGGATCACCTCCTTAACGAAAGATTGACGATTAGTAAGAATCCACAACAAGTTGTTCTTCATGACGATGTATCTGAGGGTCTGTAGCTCAGTTGGTTAGAGCACACGCTTGATAAGCGTGGGGTCACAAGTTCAAGTCTTGTCAGACCCACCACTAACGACAAGCAAGCAATTGCAGAGCGAATAGAAATCAGAACATTGACTTAAATGATAAGCTGGGGACTTAGCTTAGTTGGTAGAGCGCCTGCTTTGCACGCAGGAGGTCAGGAGTTCGACTCTCCTAGTCTCCACCACACATTGCTACGCAATGTGTAGATAGCTAAATAGCTAAGAAACAAGCAAACGAACAGATAGCTTATAGAGCTTAGTGAGAAGATTGTGTAGAATGCGCAACTCTTATTAATCTCTGTGATTTATCACAGTTGACTGCAGTCCGACGAGGATGCAGTGAATCATTAACAGATTGGCAAAATTGAGTCTGAAATAAATTGTTCACTCAATCAATATACGTTAACGCGTTGTTATGACGGGTTGATGAACGTAAATTGAATTGAGAACTAGCAAATTAACTGAATCAAGCGTTTTGGTATATGAATTTAGATTGAAGCTGTACGGTGCTTAAGTGCACGGGACTTCGAACTGTAGATTAAATAGATAATTGATTATTTATTTAATTGTCTTAATCCTACTTGTAGGGATTAACGACTGTTTGGGGTTGTATAGTCAAGTAATTAAGTGCATGTGGTGGATGCCTTGGCAGTCAGAGGCGAAGAAAGACGTGATAGCCTGCGAAAAGCTCCGGGGAGGCGGCAAAT
>NZ_VOXS01000005.1:0-225353 GCF_013420655.1 Acinetobacter sp. Q186-3
GATCAAGCCTGTCAGCATTTAGTGACTAATGCTTTAGAAGATGCTTGGCGATCCAGAGGTAGACCTACAGGCGTAATATTTCATACCGATCAAGGCAGTCAGTATAAAAGTTATCTGTTCAGATATAAGCTTCAGCAATATGCAATGGTGCAGAGTATGAGCCGCAGAGGGAATTGTTGGGATAATGCACCTACAGAGAGACTCTTTAGAAGTCTTAAAACGGAATGGATCCCAAAACTTGGTTACCATTCCATTCAAGAAGCCAAAGCAGACATTGGTTTTTATTTAATGCAGTACTACAACCGCATCCGACCACATCATTTTAATCAAGGGGTCAGCCCTTATGAGGCTGAACAAAAACTTAAAACTGTGTCCAATATTTGTTGACCACTACAGGCCATTACTCCATTGACTCTGATCATATTTTCTTTTTTTGGGATTTCTAATAAAAGGTGAGGATATTCTAAAGTACCTGTTATATGTAATGTTCCCTGTTTCAACATTTATGCTGATTATTCTGTATTTTGTAAGAGTGAGTTTACAGCACGTCCGTTCTGTACAATCTCAAATGATGCAGCTTGAACTACGAATGACACTTTGTCAGTTTATTCATAACTATGCTGAAGATTCAGAAAAACTACATAAGAAAAATGCAGCAGGCTTTGAGAAATTTGAAAATATTATCTTTTCACCCCTTGTATCATCAGATGACAAAATCCCAACCACATTTGATGGTATGGAACAACTTGCTAAATTAGTGAGTGAATTTAGGAAGTAAACGCACCAATAAAACTCATAATTGGCATAAAAAATGCTTACTTTTGATGCGTAAATTTACAGATGTTTTGCTTTGAAATTGAAAAACATAAGCCAAAGCAAAACATCTTCGTGACAAAAGGAACAGCATGAACATCTACACTCAACGAATAGAACACATTTCAGAGGGAAGCACTTTTGAAACCGTCGAACTCAGTTTTGACACCCGCCAAAAGAGCCGATTTCGTGCAACATTAAAATCAGGCGCCGATATTGGTGCAGACCTGCCGCGTACCGGCATTTTGCGTAGCGGCTCATTTATTGCCACTGAACAAGGGGATGTACTCCGGGTCGATGCAAAACCTGAACACCTGATGCAAGTGGTCGCCCAAACCGATTTTGATTTATTGAAAGCGGCGTATCACCTCGGCAACCGCCATGTACCGCTGATGCTCACGCCAACTGCACTGTATTTTGAACCAGATCATGTGCTGGCTGAAATGGTCATTGGACTGGGTCTGACTGTGAGTGAAGTCGAGCATCCCTTTGAACCAGAAAGCGGGGCATACGCACAGCACAGTCATGATCATCGTTTAAGCCCGATCAAGGCTATTCACGCCCATGCCCATCACTAATGCAGCGCAACTGCTCAAACTGCTAACCCTGTCCTCGACAGCGTTACCGGTCGGAGCGTATTGCTATTCGCAAGGGGTAGAAAGTGCGATTGATCAGGGCCTGATTCAAGATGAAAGCAGTAGCATCGCCTACTTTGAAGAAGTCTTGGAGATGCTACTGGTACGTTTTGAACTACCGGTCTTAAAACGGCTGATGCAATTTTATGATGATGACACACAGTTTGATCATTGGGCGCAGATTTATCGTGCCAGTCGGGAAAGCCGTGAACTTTTAGCAGAATCACAGCAGCTGGCATTTTCTCTTAATGCATGGATTAAAGATGTGCTGAAAATGCCGGTGACGGTGAAAAAACAGCTAGGTTTTGTGCCGGTTTATGCCCAGCTCTGCGGCCAGTTGGGTCTCAATGACGCAGATGTATTAACCGCTTATACCTTTACTGTGCTGGAAAATCAGGTGCTGGCGGCTGTGAAAACTGTCCCGCTGGGGCAGATGAGTGGGCAACGGATTTTATGGTATTTACATGAGCAGGTTCCGGCAGCCATCGAAAAAGCCTTAACGCTGGAAGATGAGCAGCTCAGTAGCGCCTTACCCAATTACGCCATGCTGAGTATGGCGCATGAAACTCAGTATTCACGCTTATTTCGTTCTTAAAGTCTTCCTTTTTAAAGGGAGATTGAGAGGGCTCAAAAATTTAATCAATATTCTCTCTCCCTTTGGGAGAGGGAAATCACCTCACCTTAGCGCAGTATGACTGCTTATCTCCTAAGAGGAGAGGGACAAGAAAAGGAAAATCAACATGACAGAACGTTCTCCATTACGTGTCGGCATCGGTGGTCCAGTCGGTTCAGGTAAAACTGCACTTACTCTCAATTT
The DNA here is from genome assembly GCF_013420655.1 of Acinetobacter sp. Q186-3. NCBI lineage: Bacteria > Pseudomonadati > Pseudomonadota > Gammaproteobacteria > Moraxellales > Moraxellaceae > Acinetobacter > Acinetobacter sp. Q186-3. Next base: position 2,266 of record NZ_VOXS01000005.1, read on the forward strand.
ATGTCAGGCCTTGCGCCAGCGCTATAACATGGCGGTGGTCACCAATGACATTTATACCAAGGAAGACTCCAACTTTCTTACCCGCAACGAAGCCATGAGCCCAGACCGGATTGTCGGTGTCGAAACAGGTGGCTGTCCGCACACTGCCATCCGTGAAGATGCTTCGATTAACCTGGCAGCGATTGACGACTTGTGTGAAAAGTTCGATGGCTTGGAATTGATCATTATTGAAAGTGGTGGCGATAACTTGGCGGCAACCTTTAGTCCGGAATTATCCGATCTGACTTTATATGTGATTGATGTGGCCGGTGGTGAAAAAATTCCACGTAAAGGTGGGCCGGGCATTACCAAATCTGATTTGCTGATTATTAACAAAACCGATTTAGCCCCGATGGTCGGCGCCAGTCTGGAAGTAATGGATCAGGATGCCAAGCGCATGCGTGGTGATAAACCATTTTTATTTTCCAATATGAAAACCAAAGATGGTTTGGAGCAGATTATTGAGTTTATTGAAAAACAGGGCCTGTTTAAAAACTAAATAGCCTAAGCAATATCTCTATTTTTCCCTGATTCTAAAAAGATGGCTATGGCTGTCTTTTTTCTTGTGAGCATTTAACATTTGCACTGCTTGAATATCGAGTCAAAAGCTCATCTTTCTGAACCAATTTTGATCTCCACTTGCAAATAGTAGATCAGGCAGGGCAGATAAAACCTTAACTCGGCAGAAACTCGGCCAGTCTTTTCTTTTATCCACCAGAAAAATAGCCTAGATATGGATGAAATATGAACTTGCACATACAGGAACGCAACAAAAAATTGCCAGTAAATTCATGCTGATTGCTGAAAATGCAGCCATCTGAACAGGGGATAAATTGCATGAAAAAGCTGGTTTTTGTGTCGCTGGTGGCGGTGGCGCTTACCGGGTGTGTGGTCACGCCGTATGAGAATGGTCCACGACATAGTGTCTATACCGGATATGATCGAGGCTATTCAAACTATCCATATACCGTGTCGCGTTGGGAAAATGAACGCCGTCCGGTGTATATTCAGCAGCGTCCATCGGTTAAGCCAGTGAATCGTCCACATGCTCAACGTCCGCATGGGCAAAAACCGGGTCAGGCCAACCGTCCTGCACATAAACCGACACAGAGTAAACCTGCACAAAGCAAACCAGTAAAGCCAAATCGTCCGGTGGCCAACAAGCCGCCAGCGAAAAAACCACAGGCGAGTAATCCAGCTAAGGCCAAACCCGTCACGGCTTTGCCGCCGACTTCTGGGGTGCAGCGTCCATTACGACCGGGCGTATAAATCAAAAAGGATTCCATCTGGAATCCTTTTTTTATAACCGTTCAATCAAACGTTAAAGTGATTTCTGATACAGTCCGGCGCGGACTGTACCGGCTTTGGTTTCCTTGATTTGCTGCCAGGAGGCCGGCAGTTTTAGCTGGTTTAGATCACGGTCGGCCTCGACATAAATCAAGCCTTTATCCTGAATTAATGGATCAGCCAATTGTGCCAGCTGTTCCCATAAATCCAGGTTATAAGGCGGATCAAGAAACACCAGATCATAGCTGTCTTTCAGGCTGGCCAGCGCCTGCTGTGCAGTACTGATTTTTAACTGGGCGCGGGCTTTGGTGACTTTTAACAGTTCTAGGTTCTGGGTCAGGAACTGGGCTTGAGTGGGGTCCGGTTCAATCATGGTGACCTGTGCAGCACCACGTGATAGCGCTTCAAAGGAAAGCGCCCCCGAGCCGGCACACAGGTCCAGCACTTTGGCATTTTGCACATCCCACATCAGCCAGTTAAACAGGGTTTCACGCACCCGGTCCGGCGTCGGGCGTAAACCGTCAATACTGGCAAAGGCCAACTGGCGACGTTTCCAGTCTCCACCAATAATTCGTAGCTGGTTTTTCATGGTTTAGTCACTCTCTATTGTGGCAGATGGGGCAGCGGCCGGTGTTGCTGGCGCAGATGCAGCAGTATCCTGAGCCGGAGTGGTGGTGCTACGAGCACCTTCGGCACTTGGCAGTTCACTTGGCTTTAAACCGGCGGTCATCAGGCCACCACTAATTTGGGCCGCAGATGGGCGAATCGGATTCTTGTCTTTGTTGAGTAGCCAGTAATCCAGAATTGGACGGGCCAGGGCAGTGGCAGCACTCCCACCACGGCCATTTTCCAGAATCACCGCAATGGCAATTTCAGGTTTTTCTGCCGGAGCGAAGCCGACAAATAAACCGTGGTCAAGCTGACGGTCGGTGAGCAGCGCTTCATTATAGCGTTTGCCCTGCGCAATACTTTTGACCTGCGCGGTCCCGGTTTTTCCGGCAATTGAATATTGCAGGCCGCCTTTAATGCCTTTACCGGTGCCTGATTGAATGACATCCACCATGGCATCGCGCATTTTAATCCAGTCTTCGTCGGTCCCGTTAAATTCAATGCGGCCATTGGTACCATTATGCACCTTAAATGGACGCGCACCGCGGCTTTCACGCAGCACGTGTGGCGTGACTTTAAAGCCCTGGTTGGCGGTAATGGCAGTGGCCATGGCCAGTTGTAATGGCGTCGCGGTAAAGGCGCCCTGACCAATACTGACCGAAATGGTCTCACCGCGCATCCATTTGGCATTGCGGGTACGCATCTTCCATTCCGGACTTGGATATAGGCCGGTGCTTTCACTTGGTAAATCGACACCAGTGCGCTCACTAAAACCAAACTGGCGCATCCAGTCATTCATCTTTTCAATGCCCATCCGGTAGGATAGTACATAGAAATAGGTATCACAGGACACCACCTGAGCAGTGTGCATATTGACAATGCCATGCCCCGATTTTTTATGGTCACGGAAACGGTGGCTATCGCCCGGTAAGGTGAAATAGCCATAATCCTGAATCGCAGTGCTCCAGTCGACCAGACCATAATGAATCCCGCCTAAACCAAACATTGGCTTAATGGTCGAGCCGGGCGGATACACCCCTTGCACGGCACGGTTATACAGCGGCTGGTCAATATTGTCACGCAGGGCGGCATAGTTGGTATGGCTGATGCCGGTGACAAAGAGGTTCGGGTTAAAGCTGGGGCTCGACACCAGCGCCAGAATTTCCCCGGTACGTGGATCAAGCGCGACAATCGCACCACGGCGGCCAGCCAGCTGTTCAGAGGCCACCACTTGCAGGCCATAATCTAAGGACAGGTATAGATCATTACCGCGAACCGGATCTTTACGGCCCAAATGACGCAGTACATTACCGTGTGCATCGGCCTCGACCGATTCATTACCCGGTACGCCGTGCAGTAAATGCTCATATGATTTTTCTACGCCAATTTTACCAATCAGGTTGGTGCCGGCGTAGGCATCTTTATCAATCTCTTTCAGCTCTTTGTCATTGATCCGGCCCACATAACCAATCACATGCGCAAACAGCTCACCATGTGGATAGTAACGGGTCATCTGGGTTTCAATATTCACCCCGGGAAACTGGAATTTTACTTCACTGAAACGGGCAATATCGGTTTCGTTCAGATTCAGTTTAATGGAGACCCGTTCAGTTTTACGCGCGGTTTTAATCCGGCTCTGGAAGCGTTCAATATCTTCTTCAGTCAGTTCCAGAATCGGGGTCAGCCGTTCGATGGTGGCATCAATATCTTCGACATCGGCCCGGCTTAAGGTCGCGGTAAAGACCGGATAGTTATCGGCCAGCAACACCCCATTACGGTCATAGATATAACCGCGTGCGGGCGCTAAGGGTTGCAGGCGAATCCGGTTTTTGTCAGATGCGGTGGCAAACTCATCAAAGCTACTGATTTGCAGATAGGCATAACGCACCACCAGCAGCAGCAAAAAGAAACTGACCAGCCCGATAGAGATGAACACCCGATTGCGAAAAATGCGCTTTTCTTGCTGAACGTTTTTTAAAGGAAAGTGCTGTTTCATATGCAATCGGCTTAAACAGATCAAGGAGATGAGAATAGGGCTGTTATTCTAGCCGATAACACAGCGTTTTGCGTATGCCTGCATGACCGATTCGGCACAAATAATGTGATTTAGGTTTTTGACTTTTGCGACAATAAAAAGATCGGCTGCTGTATATAAGAATCCGGGTAAATCTGCTACAGTCAAAAAAATAAAACAGGATTGTTTTACAATTAGAATTAAGGAACTTGGTGAAAATAATGAAAAAAGTATATTCCTTAGTGGCATGTATTGCACTGTGCAATGTGGCCTATGCCGAAGAATCTTCTTTTTTCCCACAGGCAAAATTGACCGGGGAAGATACAAAAACCTGGAATATCGGGGCAGGAATTACACAAAAATTACTTCATTTAAATGCAGAATGGGTCAATCCCTACGGCATTGCCTATGCCAAAGCCGGGGCATTTTTAAATGGGGATCATGAACCGGGTGGACAAATTGGCTTTCGCTTGCCATATCATTTCACCGGTAAAGATAAAAATGGTTATTATATCGGAGCTTATGCGGGTCATCTTGAATCCAAAGTGGTCGACCAGAAAGAGAAAGCACGTCTGGGCGCTGGTGTAGATCTTGCTTATGTCTTGCTGAGCCGTGAACGGATCAGTACCTTTAGTGTGGGGATTGGTGCAGGTGAAAAACTGGAAGATCGGGCCGGTCGGGTGATTGCAGAAACCGAGCCAAAACTACAATTTTCCTATACTTTAAGTGTGGGTTTATAGCCAGAATAGCGAGTTAAATGCTTTTAGAATCCGGTAATTAGAAATAAATATGGAAAATATGCATGCTTGAGTACATCAATCAGTTGTGGCAAACCTTTTTGAATCGCCCGGATTTTTGGGCTGTGCTCAGCATTATCCCTGTCACCGCTTTTGTGACCTGGGCCCACGTGTGGATGGCACTGAAAATGGTGTTCTATCCCATTAATTTCTGGGGCTTTCATTTGGGGCCATTGCCGGTGGGCTGGCAGGGGATTGTGCCGAGAAAGGCCGGGCGTATTTCAGGCATTATTACCGACAATACCTTGTCTAAACTGGGCTCATTGCGCGAATTTCTGGATGCCATGGACCCGGAAGATATGGCACGGATTATTGGCGAGCAGGTCGGTTTCGAGCTGGAGCATTTAATTGATGAGGTGATGATCGATCGCAATGCTGTGCTGTGGGAGAACCTGCCGTATTCAATTAAACGCCGCATTTATGCCCAGGCACATAAACAGCTGCCTGCGGTGCTACGTGAACTGGTCACTGAACTGACTTTGAATGTCGAGTCACTGGTGGATATGCGCGAAATGGTGGTACGCCAGATGGAAGGCGACCGCCGTTTAATGGTGCGCATGTTCCTGAAAGTGGGCCAGAAAGAAATTAACTTTATCTGGCATATCAGTGCGTTAATCGGGATGTTCTTTGGTATATTCCAGATGATTGTCTGGTTTATTGTGCCGTGGCACTGGACCGTACCATTCTGGGCCGCCATCTGGGGCTTTTTAACCAACTGGATTGCGATCTGGATGGTGTTCAACCCGATTGAACCGCATTATGTGAAGTATCCACAATTTTTTACGCGAACACAGAGTCGCAAATTTCCGTGGATTAAACCTGTTATTCCGCGCATTGGCACCTATAATGTTCAGGGTGCCTTTATGAAGCGCCAGGAAGAGGTGTCTGATGTATTTGCCAGTGTGGTCACCGAAGATTTAATTACTTTAAAATCCATTATGACCGAAATGATGTATGGCAGTAAAAAAGACAAGACCCGTCGGATTGTTAAACGCCATATTAATGAAATTATGGAAACCCCACTGGTCAGAACCTCTTTACAATTGTCTTTAGGGCCAAAAGAATACGCAAAACTCAAGACAGACTTGATCGATCGCTCAATTGAAATTACGATGGTGCCTGTATGCGACCCAGCCTTTAATGCGAGCCGTGCACAGAAAATCTATCAAATGTTTAGAGAACGTATTCTTGAACTTACACCAAGAGAGTTTCAAAATTTATTGCGTCCTGCCTTTCAGGAAGATGAATGGATCTTGATTGTATTGGGAGGGGTAACCGGTTTTATTGCTGGTTTAATACATTTGTTTGTCGCTTTCTTATAATTGGATGCTGGACAGCATGTCGAACCTGAGTTCGTCATGAACAAAGTGTCATGTACATTGTTAAAAATGAGGATGTTTTTTTATGCGCATTATCTTACTCGGACCACCTGGAGCAGGTAAAGGTACACAAGCTCAGTTGATCTGTAAGCGCTACAATATCCCACAAATTTCAACCGGTGATATGCTCCGTGCTGCGATTCGTGAAGGTACTGAATTAGGTCTACAGGCTAAAAACGTAATGGAAAGCGGTGGTCTGGTTTCAGATGAATTGATCATCGGTTTAGTGAAAGAGCGTATTGCTCAACCTGATTGTGCCAATGGCTGCATTTTTGATGGTTTCCCGCGTACTATTCCACAAGCGGAAGCGCTGGAAAAAGAAGGTATCAACATTGATCACGTGATTGAAATTGATGTACCGGACGAAGAAATCGTACAGCGTCTGTCTGGTCGCCGTCAGCACCCGGCTTCTGGTCGTGTTTATCACATCGTTTACAATCCGCCAAAAGTGGAAGGTAAAGATGATGAAACGGGTGAAGATCTGGTACAACGTCCAGATGACCAGGAAGAAACCATTCGTAAGCGTTTAGCGTCTTACCACACTGAAACTGAGCAGCTGGTTGGTTTCTACCAAGGCCGCGCAGCGACAGGTGAAAATGCACCGACGTATGACAAACTTAACGGTCTACGTCCAATTGAAGATGTACAAGCGGATCTGTTCGCAATTTTAGATCAGGCAAAATAATCACCCGCTGATTGTTTTGACTTTAAGGGAGTCCTCGGTCATAGTAGGGCTCCTTTTTTATTTGCGTGCGTATAAGGAAACTGCCTCGGTGAAAATTGGTGTGTTAATTTTAATGGTGCTGTTCCTGGCCATGTTGGTGGGTCTGTTTTATATCAGCTATAAAATGCTGCTAAAAGTGCGTCAGGAAGAACGTGCTGAAAATGCCAACCAGCCACAGCAACGTCAATTGCATCCTAAATTGCAGGCGCAATTAGAGCAGCAGAAAAAAGCGCAAGATAAAGACGCACAAGACTAAGCGGCTTTTGGTCGCCCGGCTTAGGTCAGCATTATTGAATGATCTACCTCGAATATGCAGCGCAGGTCATCTTCAAGTATAAAAAAAGCTGAATTCAGGATTCAGCTTCAATATTTTTGACTGCAATCTGGCGCGCAGCTCCAAACTCAAACCGGTCTGGCCAGTTACAGACATCGGCCACTACACATTCATAGCATTTAGGCTTGCGGGCAATACAGCAATAGCGGCCATGCAGAATTAGCCAGTGATGTGCATCAACGATAAATTCTTTCGGAATCACTTTCACCAGACGGTGCTCCACTTCCAGCACATTTTTACCCACGGCTAAACCGGTCCGGTTGCCGACACGGAAAATATGCGTGTCGACTGCCATGGTCGGTTGACCAAACGCTGTGTTCAGCACCACATTGGCTGTTTTACGCCCCACACCTGGCAAGGCCTCCAGATCGGCCCGATTTTCCGGTACCTGGCTGTTGTGCTTTTCAATCAGGATTTTACAGGCCTTAATCACATTTTCCGCTTTGGAGTTATACAGGCCAATGGTCTTGATATAGTCCTTTAGCCCCTCAACCCCCAGTGCATAAATCGCTTCCGGAGTATTCGCTACCGGAAATAATTTGTCTGTGGCTTTGTTCACGCTAACATCGGTGGCCTGCGCCGATAAGGTCACTGCCACCAGCAATTCAAACGGTGAGGAGAAATTCAGTTCGGTGGTTGGATGCGGCCGCTGTTCACGCAAGCGCTCAAAAAAGGTATAGACTTGCTTTCGGGTCAAGTTTTTTACCGGTTTGACTGCGCTGCTCATGAATTAGGCCTCTCCCTGTAAGTGCTGTAATTGTTGCTGAAGCTGCACCAGTTGCGCGCGCTTGTTGGCATCTTCACGCACACTCAGCTGTTTTTCTAATTTTTTGATCTGGGTTCTGAGCTTGGCCAGCTCAATGGTGGTTTTGGCATCGTGGGTGACAGCCGGATGATCGGCTTTTTCAACCATCTGGATTTCCGGTACGGCATCGGTCTGCTGCGAGAACTGGGCAAACAGCGCGGTATCAATTTCAGCACGCACTACCGGCCCTTTGCGGTGCAGGCGGCGCAGTTCTTCACGCTGAATGTGCGCATAATAACGCTGGCGTAAATCATTCTGCTCGCTCATCCGCTCCGCGTCTGTGGGTACGGGTTTGACATCTTCGACCAGATCAATACAGTCCACCGGGCAGGGTGGAATACACAGTTCACAGCCGGTACACAGGTCGGTCAGAATGCTGTGCATCAGTTTGCCGGAACCTAAAATGGCATCGACCGGGCAGGCATTAATACATTTGGTACAGCCAATACATTCATCTTCACGAATCACCGCTTTCATACGCTGCGGACGGCCATCGGACTGAATGGGCCAGACACTGGCTTCGGCGGTTAAGCGTTCTCTGCCCAGCAGTTTGGCCAGCGCATCGGCAACCGGTTGACCGCCCGGTACACATTTATTGGCGGCTTCACCTTCGGCAATCGACTTTGCATAGGGTAAACATCCATCCCGATGTCCACATAAACCGCATTGGGTTTGAGGAAGCAGGGCATCAATATTCTGGATGAGAGCAATTTGCGAATTCATGTAAAAACCACGGCTGCGAAGGGCGCAGAGAAAGCGAACAATAAACCTGAGCCGCAGATTCTAGCATGTTTTCAAGCATTAAGCTTGTGTACAAAGTTGGACCATAATCTGCTTTATTTTTGGGCAAAATGGTCAATTTTAAATACATATTTGCTTACAAAAAATGGAATAATTTTTCAATTTTGATCAATCTAATTTATTGAAAATATGGATTAAATAAAGTTTTTTGAAAAAAACTATTGTAGATTGTTAACAAAAGATATTTAATATTTTGCGCCAAAATAAATCATTGATTGAAATTTTGCCCAATTTTGATCCAACATTCTGCTGAGGATTAAGCGTTGAAATATAACAGCCTTAACGATTTCCTAGATTACGTTAAAACACGTGATGCCTATCAACCAGAGTTTCTACAAGCAGTAGAAGAGGTGATGACCAGCCTGTGGCCATTCATTGAAAAGAATCCTCAATACGCTGCACATGGTCTGTTAGAGCGTTTAGTCGAGCCAGAACGTGCGATCCAGTTCCGCGTTTCCTGGGTAGATGATCAGGGTCAAACTCATGTGAACCGTGCGTTCCGTGTTCAATACAACTCGGCAATTGGTCCATACAAAGGTGGTATGCGTTTTCACCCGTCAGTGAACTTGTCTATCCTGAAATTCTTAGGTTTTGAACAGACTTTCAAAAATGCCTTAACTACTTTGCCAATGGGCGGCGGTAAAGGCGGTTCAGACTTTGACCCTAAAGGTAAATCTGAAGGCGAAATCATGCGTTTCTGCCAGGCGTTAATGATCGAGCTTTATCGTCATTTAGGTTCAGACACAGATATCCCGGCGGGTGATATTGGTGTAGGTGGCCGTGAAGTTGGCTATATGGCCGGTATGATGAAAAAGCTGAGCAATGACACTTCATGTGTGTTCACGGGCAAAGGCTTAACATTTGGTGGTTCTTTGGCACGTCCAGAAGCAACAGGTTACGGTACAGTTTATTTCGCTGAGGAAATGCTGAAAACTCGTGGCGACAGCTTCAAAGACAAAGTCGTAGCAATCTCTGGTTCAGGTAACGTCGCGCAATACGCTGCTGAAAAAGCCATGTTCCTGGGCGCGAAAGTGGTTTCACTGTCTGACTCTAACGGTACTGTGTATGTAAAAGATGGTTTCACAGACGAATTGCTGAAAGAAGTGATGGATCTGAAAAACATCAAACGTGGCCGTATCTCTGAATTTGCGTCTAAACACGGTTTTGAATACTTGGAAGGCAAACGTCCTTGGGGTATCAAGTGTGACATCGCGCTGCCATGTGCAACTCAAAACGAGTTAAACGGTGAAGATGCTGAGGTATTACTGGCTAACGGTGCAATCTGTGTGGCTGAAGGTGCCAACATGCCGTCTACTTTAGACGCAGTTGAGAAATTCGTTGAGGCGAAAATTCTGTATGCACCAGGTAAAGCATCAAATGCTGGTGGTGTAGCGACTTCTGGTCTGGAAATGTCTCAAAACGCATTACGTTTGGGCTGGACGTTTGAAGAAGTAGATGAGCGTTTACACGCAATCATGAAAGAAATTCACCGCAACTGCGTGAAATACGGTACTCAGGAAGATGGTACTGTTAACTACGTAGACGGCGCGAACATTGCAGGCTTCGTAAAAGTTGCTGATGCAATGCTGGCTCAAGGCGTATACTAAGTTTTAACTGCGTATAAGCTGAAAAAACCGAGGCACTGACCTCGGTTTTTTTATGGGTTATTTTTTAAAGATCTGCTGTTAATTGATCCGGCCAGTTTCAACCGTCATATCGTGTACATAGGCATATTTGGATTGATCAGCCGCCGGGTTTTTCAGTTCATAACGCTTGACCCGAATAATCTGGCGTTCATTCGGATTGTGCTGAAAGCCTTCAATTTGGTCATAGAATAAAGTCCAGTCCTGATCAACCTGGGTTTTCAGACCCTGTTCATTGTATTTGACTTCGCGTACCTGCAAGCAGGTTTGTGGAGCAACGCCGGTACAGGCTTTGGTTTCCGGGGAAATTTCCAGGAAGATGGTTTCACCGGCCGACTGGTATTTGGTTTCCGGCGTCATTTTGCCCTGAAAAGTATGTTGCTGGCCATCTGCAGCGGTCAAGATCAAGCTCGGTTGCTGTGTATCTTTCATGTCCAGCTGCACGCTGACAGGTTTCTGGAACAGGGCAGCGGCAAAACGTTCCTGCTGCATGGCGCTGGCTTCACAGGCCATTTCGGTACTGATTAACATACCGACCTGCAACTGGTTGTTGTTAATCTGCCAGTTACCGCCCATCTGGTTACAGCTGGTGCCAATACTTAAACGGCCATTGTCATTAAAATTCAGGGTCAAGGGTTTGGCTGTGCCGGTATCTAAAGACCATTGGTAAGCGCTGACAATCTTATCGGCATTTTGTTGTTGTAATACAGACACTGCAAGATCTCCCGCACGTTGCAGATCACTACTCTGGCAAGCGGCCAAGCTTAAAGGGAAAAGTAAAATGGCTAAATATTTGAGTTTCATTTTATAAATAAAGCACTTATCGGAAATTCATCAGAATATAACCGATTTGCTATTTAAAAAAATGGATACATTTGCCCTTTTCCGGTTGCAAAATGTATCCATAAATAATTTTTTGTTAATAAATAAGAAAAAATTATGTTTGGTCGCGCTAGATTTTAGTCAAAGCGGTAAATATCCATACCCAGTGCGCCCATGGTAAAGCTGCTATGCACAATACTAAAACGATGCCCGGTGCCCATGCTAAAAAATAGGGGGGCCAGATGTTCGATGGTTGGATGGTTGCGATGCACATAAGGAATAGTCGGCCAGTCCAGTACCGCATCATAGTCCTGATGCGCCAGTTTGCTGACCACATAATTACGGAAAGTCGAAGCCCATTCTGGCACCACGCTGTGCTGGTTGTCCCAAGATAACTCTCTTAAATTATGGGTAATACTGCCTGAACCAATCAGCAGAATTTGGCGTTCTCGTAACACTGCCAAAGTCTGGCCAATCTTGTACAGATCTGCAGCCTGCAGATGCATCGGCAACGACACTTCAATTACCGGAATATCCGCTTCAGGATACATATGCAGCAAAGGCATCCATACCCCATGATCGCGCGGGCGGGTGCTGTTGGCATGCGCATTAAAACCGGCATTGGCCAGTAGCTGTAATACTTCTTCGGCCAGCTCAGGTTGTCCCGGTGCCGGATAGCGAATCTGGTACAGCTCTTCCGGGAAGCCGCGGAAATCATGCCAGGTTTCTGGACGAATACCGGTGTTGACTTCAAGACTGCGACTTTCCCAATGCGCCGACATCACCACAATCGCCTGCGGTTTGGGCAGGTTGGTGCTTAAACGGGCAAGCGCCGGCCCGACCTGTTCAGGATTGAGCGCGAGCATAGGCGAACCATGCGATATAAATAAGCCGGGAAGGGTCTGTAAATTCATAATGAAAGCCTATGTCACGATTCTGATCCTATCATGTCAAAGCGACATGCTTTATTAAACCGGGTCGGGTTCAACAGAATGTTCTAAATACGAAACAATGGGTAGGGTTTTCTTAACCCGCCCGATGATAAGGATGATTATGGTTAATGCTCATGGCCCGGTACAGCTGTTCAATCAGCATCACTCGCACCAGTGGATGCGGCAGGGTCAGTTTAGATAAAGACCAGTGCCATGCTGCAGCTTTGCGCACCGCTTCAGAATGACCATCCGGGCCGCCAATCGCCAAGGCAATATCATTGCCTTCCAGCATCCAGCCTTTCATGGTTTCAGCCAGTTTTTCGGTGCTGAATTCACGCCCACCCACTTCTAGTGCAATCAGGGTTTCATTGGCTTTCAGGGCATTTAAGATGCTGTCACCTTCAATCTGCCGGTATTTTAAAATATCGGCTTCTGAATCATTTTTGCCGCGTTTGGCCATCGGCAATTCAATAATCTGGGTTTGTACAAAAGGCTGTATACGTTTGAAATAATCTTCAAAACCAGTCAGTACCCAAGCCGGCATTTTTTGACCAATGGTCAGAATACGAATTTTCATAATAAAACAGGCAGGAAAATGAAAAGTAATTATAACCTTGAAAGCCGTTTGTGCAGGAGAAAAGACACAATTTGAAATTGTAATCTGTATGCTGCTGTTGCTTTAATGAGCCACAGGACAATAAAACCTGCTTTTGTATGGAACAATAATAAATGTGGTTATTTCAACAGATTAAAAACGGTTTAGGGATATTGGGTTGTACTTTGCTGCTGGGCTGGATGCAGCCGCTATCCGCCGCCATTTCATTATATGAACCGGCCGATCCACAAAACTTGAAAGTCTATTTGCAGCAGATTATCGGGCCGCCGGGCGTGTACCGTAATCATAAAAATATTGAAGAATTGAACCGGGTTTCGGCCTGGATTAAAGAGCAGATGCGTTTATTCAGCATTCCATGCCAGTACCAGACTTATCCGGTGAATGGAAAAAGTTATCGCAATGTGGTCTGTCATTTAAAGGTTGGCCGTTCAGATCGGGTGATTTTAGGTACGCATTATGATGTGCATGGCAACCAGAAGGGCGCTGATGACAATGCTTCCGGTGTGGCCGGATTAATTGAAATAGCGCGTATTTTAAGCCAGGAAAAAACCAAGCTACCGCATAATGTCGAGTTTGTTTTTTATACCCTGCAAGAAGCACCGTATTATCAGACCGAGTTTATGGGCAGTCAGGTACATGCCAAATCTATTCTGGCCGAAAAAGAGCATATTCAGGCAGTCTATGTGCTGGAAATGATTGGCTACTATGATTCGCGTTTAATCCAGCAGTATCCGATGGGGTTAAAATGGATTTATCCAAGTCATGGCAATTATATTGCCGCGATCAGTAATTTTCAGTCCAATGCGCTGGGTGAGCAATACTGTCAGCAGATGCGCCTGTTAGATAAATTGCAGTGTGAACGGCTGGTGATGCCGGCGTTTGTCAGTGCAGCCGGGTTTTCGGATCATCGCAGTTATTGGCAGCATGATATTCCGGCGCTACTGATTACCGATACTTCGCATTATCGTAATCCGAATTATCATACCGAAAAGGATACGCTGGATACTTTAAATGTCACCAAAATGGGCCAGGTGATTGATGGGCTGATTCATCAACTGCTCGGGGCGACGCTATAAGCGGCCATAAAAAACGCAGCCCTGAAATAGAGTAGGACTGCGGTCAAACAGGCCATTCATCTGGAGTTTGAATGGCCATACGATGAGCAGGAATAAAAAAAGAAACTTACAGCAATATGCTCTGTATTATTATAGATGGAGATGAACGGAAATTTTTCAAGTGGAACATTTCATCACCCGAAAACAACAAAAGAGAGCCGAAGCTCTCTTTTGTGGAGAAGATATGAAGGCACCACTTAGTGACGTGCAGCCTTACCCTCTTCTACTGGTTTTACAATCGGTGCTTTCACCAGCGGTTTTGGCATTGAGGTTAATGCCAGCGGTAAAATCTCATCAATGGATTTCACTGCTTTAATTTCCAGACCGTCTTTGACGTTATCCGGAATTTCCGCCAGGTCACGGACGTTTTCCTGTGGAATAAATACCAGTTTAATACCACCACGGTGTGCGGCTAACAGTTTCTCTTTCAAGCCACCAATGCGCATAGCACGACCACGCAAGCTGGTTTCACCGGTCATGGCAATATCCGGACGGATTGGAATACCGGTAAAGGCTGATACCAGCGCGGTAGTTAGCGCCAGACCTGCCGATGGACCATCTTTTGGTGTAGCACCTTCAGGTAAATGCACGTGTACATCGGTTTCAGCAAAGACTGAAGACTCAATGCCCAAAGAGTCGGCACGGGTACGCACCACAGTCATGGCTGCTTTAATCGACTCCTGCATGACATCACCGAGTGAACCGGTGGTAATGAAGGTACCTTTGCCTTTCATGGTCGCCACTTCAATGGTCAGTAATTCACCGCCCACAGAGGTCCAGGCCAAACCATTTACGCGACCCACTTCTGCTTCTTCTTCCGCCATGCCGAAGTCGAATTTGTGTGGACCCAAGTAGTCTGGCAAGTTGCCCGCGTTGACCTCAACCTGCAGGTTTTTGGCTTTTTTGCTGACCGCTTCTTTGACCACTTTACGTGCAATTTTAGAGACTTCACGTTCCAGGCTACGCACACCGGCTTCACGGGTATAACGACGTACGATGTCACGAATTGCTTCTTCATGTACGGTCAGTTCTTTGCCACGTAAACCGTTATTCTTGATGGCTTTTGGCACCAGGTAACGATCGGCGATATTCACTTTTTCTTCTTCGGTATAACCCGGAAGACGAATCACTTCCATACGGTCCAGAAGCGCTTCGGGAATATTCATGCTGTTGGCAGTACAGATAAACATCACTTCAGACAGGTCCAGGTCCAGATCTAAATAGTGATCATTGAACTTGTTGTTTTGTGATGGATCGAGTACTTCCAGCATCGCCGAGGCAGGATCGCCACGGTAATCTTGTGCCATCTTGTCAATTTCGTCGAGCAGGAACAGCGGGTTCTTGACGCCAACCTTGGTTAAAGACTGCACAATTTTACCTGGCATCGCGCCAATATAGGTACGACGGTGACCACGGATTTCCGCTTCATCACGTACGCCGCCCAGCGCCATACGTACAAATTCACGGCCAGTGGCTTTAGCAATTGATTCACCCAAAGAGGTTTTACCAACACCCGGAGGACCTACCAGACACAGAATAGGACCACGCAGTTTTTTCACGCGTGATTGAACAGCCAGATATTCCACAATGCGTTCTTTGACTTCGTCCAGACCATAATGATCGGCATCCAGAATTTCCTGCGCTTTATTCAGGTTGATGCTGACTTTGCTGGCCTTGTTCCACGGCGTATCCAGAATCACTTCAAGATAGTTACGGACCACCGCCGCTTCACTCGACGCCGGTTGCATGGCTTTTAACTTGCGCAGTTCAGATTCGGCTTTTTTACGCACGTGTTCTGGTAAATCAGCTTCGGCCAAACGTTTTTCAATTTCCGCAACGTCATCTTCCGCACCGCCATTCATATCGGAAAGTTCGCGCTGAATGACTTTCATTTTTTCATTCAGGAAGTATTCGCGCTGGTTTTTTTCCATCTGGCGTTTGACAGAATCATGCAGGGTTTGCTCAATCTGCTGTTCTTCAGACTGTTGCAGCAAATAGGTCATGAGTTCCTGTAAATGTGCTTCAAACTCGTCGTGTTCCAGGAATTTCTGTTTCACTTCGATATTCAGTGGAACGCGGGTCGCCACAAAAAACAGCAATTGCAGCAGGTCATCAATTTTGTTGACCGCAGCAATCAGTTCACGCGCATTACGTAATTTTGCTTCGGCATATTGTGCAAACAGGGCACGCAATTCGAGCACACGTGTGGCCTGAACCTCACTGTCTACCGCAACCGTCATTGGGCTTAACTGATGTTCTGCTTTTAGATGGTCCTCTTCTTCGATAATTTCGACCAGCTTCGAGCGATGCAGACCTTCAATCAGGACTTTGATGCAGTTCTCATCATTTTCGTGATTCACAACTTGCACAATCTTCGCGACAGTACCGTATTGATATAAATTGTCGTGATCAATTTCTTCTGTAAGCGAATCTTTTTGCGCAACTACAAATACTAGATTGTCACTGTTACGAGCCACATCAACTGCATTGATCGATTTTTCACGACCTACAAATAGCGCAATTTGCATGTGCGGATAAACCACCACGTCACGTAGCGCTAAAAGCGGTAATACACTTGGAACCTGAGGCTCTAAGGTTTGTTCATTCATAATAATTTCAGACATGGGCACTCCTAATGAGTGACAACGGTGTTGCCATGTTTTTTATAGTGATGGGTAATTTAAAAATTACAAGGGCCGAAGTCTATAAATTGTTGGAAATTTAGCTAAGTTGATGATTTTAATTCATTGTTAATGATTATAAATCGCAAACTTGCGCTGAAAAGAATACTGGAAATGTGGACTGATCAGGGCATCTAACGGCTGATCCCAGGCCTCACGCGCCAAAGGGACATCCACAATCTGGAAATCATGACACAGGCCGACCCGCAGCGGTGTGGTCGGGGCGCTGGCCAGCGTTTTATCATAATAGCCGCCGCCCATTCCAATCCGGGTTCCGCGTCGGTCACAGGCCAGTAAAGGCATCAAGAGCAGATCAAGTTCGGAGACATGCCGGCCACGACTGGCCATCGGTTCCTGCATACCCAAACGATGGTGAGCAAAGCGTTTATGGCGATATTGACCCTGCTGAATACGCACCCAGACCAGCCGGTCATTCATATTGCAGATCATTGGTAAATACACCTGTTTACCTTGGGCAAAACAGAGTTCAATGATTTTAGTGGTATGAATTTCACCAAAGGCGTGCAAATACACGCCAATTTTCTGAGCCTGCCGATACGCCGGCCAAGCACGTAACCGCTGCAATACCTGCTGTTCAGCCTGACGCTGCTGAAAGCGGTTTAACTGGCGGCGTTGTTTGCGCAGCTGTTTACGGAGCTGGATCAGGTCGTGGGTCACAGAGCGGAGCATAAAAATGAGTGGTGCCCGCAGTTTAATCCTTTCTGCATGACTTGCAAAGGGAGCAGGACCGTTACAGATTTTCACTAATAAGATGTATTGCAAAAACCGGAGCTTATTGATGCTCGATCTGCAAGATCAAATGGGTTTCCGTCGGATTTTACAGCAAGCGGATAGATTTCTAGGGCCTGTTGTCTTTATGCTTATGCAGTGTTGATACGTGAGTATGACAAGAACAAATTAAAAATGAACACATGGTTAGGAAAACAATAACATGGACTATAAAAATACCCTGCGTAAATATCTGCTGCCGGCCGTTTGTGCTGTCACGGCACTCAGCGCTAGCGTTGCTCAGGCAGCCTCTACAGAAATGCCTGCACCGGCCAATTCCAAACAGGTTTTCTTTGTGGGCAATAACTGGGATGGAACGGTCACAGTGATTCGTCCTTCCGGTGATTTTGGCAAGATTGGGGTGGTGAATATGATTCCGGACCGCAAACAGCGGCTGCTGGAAATTCATTTAAATCCAATCAAGCTAATTGCCTACACTTACATTCAACAAACTGCAGGTGAGGGCAATGACCAGTTGGTGGATGATATGTATTCCACCCCAGATGGACAATCCATTGTAGCTTCACGTCCAAGTTTTGCCGATGTGGTATCCATCAACATTAAAACGGGCAAAATTAATTGGCGTACGCCAGTCGAAGGTTTCCGTGCAGACCACATGGCGGTATCACCAGATGGTCAGCGTGTGGCGGTGTCAGCTTCTTCTGGTAATGTGGTGCATGTCTTGGACATTCATACCGGTAAAGAGCTGGGCCGTTTTGCAACGGGCGATAAGCCACATGAAAACATCTATTTTGCCAATGGCAGCAAAATTCTGAACTCGGCAATTGGCAATGTGGAAACCTCACTCGATGCACAGTGGCAGGATTTCACCAAGGGCAAACGCTATATCACCATCGCCGATGCCAATACCTATAAGGTGCTGAAAAAAATTGATTTGCGTCCGGCTTTAGATGCTTTTGGACGTAAAGACCTGTCGAACTCGGTACGTCCGATGGTGTTCAGTAAAGATGAAAGCAAGCTCTATGCGCAGGTGTCTTTCTTTAATGGTCTGGTCGAATATGATTTAAATCAGGACAAGATTACTCGCATCGCCCAGTTGCCGGGTAGTAGCACTATTCCTAAAGACCGCAGCAAATGGGTTAATGACTCGCGCCATCATGGTTTATCCATTAGTGCCGATGGCGAAAAACTCTGTGTGGCAGGTACGATGGATGATTACGCGACCATTGTAGACCGTCAGAGTTTAAAAGCTGGCAAACTGATTCCTGCAGGTAAACCATATTGGGCAACCCGTAGTCCAGATGGCAGAAGCTGTGTGATTTCAGAAAGTGAAACCGATGTGGTCACGGTGATTGACTTCGCTACAGGAGAAAAAGTCCGCAGTGTGCCAGTAGGGAATCACCCACAGCGAGTACGTTTGGGTTATGCACCAAGCGATTGGTCGACGCCGTAATTTTTAAGCCGATCATAACAGGCAAAACATACTAAAGCGCTCAAGACGATATTTGAATTGAGCGCATTTTAGAATGGTTTACCTATGGAGCGTGCACATGAAAGGGACTCGATGGCTCGGTATTGGCTTTTTTGTTTTGGCTGTCGCGGTGTTGTTTACCGTGGTGTATATGTTTCAACCGCCGAATAAGACTGTTTCGGAAACAGTATGGGTGAAACCGAACGCAGCTTCCACAGAGATAGAAACAATGCAAAGTCTATTTTCAGATGAATCTGAAAATGTAATTGAAACAAACGCTATGCTAGAGCGTGCTGCGGTATCTGCAGTTGAAATGCAGCAATTAATCCAGCAACGTGATCAGTTGTATTTAGGCTTTGAGCAAATTAGTACAGGGTTAAGCCAAGGGCAAAAACCTGATTTAAACCGTGTACAAAGTATGTTGCTACAGCAGGAACAATTGGTACAAGCAGGCGTATTAAGAGCAGAAGATGCAATGAACTATAGCCAGTTCTTAAAGCAAATTTTACCTGAAATTGCAGGGCAAATTGATTTGCATATTTCGCGTTTAAAACGTCTAAACGTGGGGGGTGACAGGCTAAGCCCACAGATAAGCTTATGATCTGCTGTTATAAATACACGATAATGCCATTGTTGCAGTCAACAATGGCGTTATTTTTTTGTCTAAAATATTCTTTAACCAACATGTTTTCTAAACCGAATAGCGGCCACTTGAGCTGAATTTATCTACGATTCATTTTATCAAGCGTTCAATTCATCTTAGAAGACAGCACACTGATTCCATTGTATTGGACTAAAGTTGTATAAAGCTGTGCGAAATAAATTTGGTTTTTCCCTCCTTTTAAAAACTACAGAAAAAACAAAGTTTAAATTTTTCTTCACCGCATTTTTTATGCTGCAAACATAGATCATCTTAATTTAAATTGGTATGACCATTTAAATAAATAATCAGACCAATATTGACATTTATTTGTATAAAACTATTATTTGTTGCAAATATTGAGGGTATTTTGATTTTTATTTCAATATTGGTCAGACCAAAATTAGAATTTTACCTCTACGCTTAGACCTATGTTTACGTTTGAGTGAGCATTTCAAGGAGATGACAATGCTTCAACATTGGCAACAGATCTATGATCCAATGGCAAATATTTGGATTTCGAGTCTTATTGCATCAATCCCGATTATTTTTTTCTTTTTGGCACTAGCTGTATTTCGCTTAAAGGGAAGTGTTGCGGGAACAATTACGGTGATTTTGGCGTTATTAGTGTCTTTATTTGCCTATGGCATGCCTGCACCAATGGCTTTTGCTTCATTGATCTATGGATTTTTCTACGGTTTGTGGCCAATCGCATGGATTATTATTGGCGCATTATTCTTATATAAAATCTCTGTAAAAACAGGGCAATTTAACATTATTCGCTCATCTATTCTTTCGATTACAGAAGATCAGCGTCTCCAGATGCTATTAGTCGGCTTTGCGTTTGGGACATTTTTAGAAGGTGCAGCGGGCTTTGGGGCGCCAGTGGCAATTACTGCAGCTTTATTGGTGGGTTTAGGTTTTAAACCCTTATACGCTGCGGGTTTATGCTTGATTGTGAATACCGCACCAGTTGCGTTTGGTGCAATGGGTATTCCAATTATTGTGGCAGGTCAGGTTTCAGGCGTAGAAACCATGGAAATCAGCCAGATGGTTGGACGTCAGTTGCCATTTATGGTGCCTATTGTGCTGTTCTGGATTATGGCAATTATGGATGGCTGGCGCGGTGTGAAAGAAACTTGGCCTGCAGTGTTGGTGGGTGGTGGTGCTTTTGCGATTGCACAATACTTGACCTCTAACTTTGTTGGGCCAGAGTTGCCAGATATTACCGCTGCAATTGCATCGTTGGTGAGCTTAACCGTACTGTTTAAATTCTGGCAGCCTAAACATATTTTCCGTTTTAGCGATGCAGACACAAAAGTGGATGCCAACTTAGTTGCAGAACAACAGCAAAAATACAGCATCGGTCAGATTGTCAAAGCATGGTCACCCTTTGCAATTTTAACGGTGATGGTTACGATTTGGAGCATCAAACCGTTTAAAGATTTATTTGCTAAAGATGGTGCAATGCATGACTGGGTCATTTCCATCAAGGTGCCATTTTTACATCAACTGGTACAAAAAATGCCGCCTGTGGTGGCAGACGTCAAAGACTACGATGCCATCTTTAAGTTTGACTGGCTGAGTGCCACGGGTACTGCAATTATGATTGCGGCTTTCATCACCATCATTTATTTAAAAATGAAACCACGTGAAGCGGTGAAAACCTTTGCAGAAACCATCAATGAATTAAAAACACCGATTTATTCCATTGGTATGGTGCTGGCCTTTGCTTTTATCGCCAATTATTCAGGTATGTCTGCGACCTTGGCATTGGCTTTGGCTCATACAGGTAATGCATTTACTTTCTTCTCGCCATTTTTAGGCTGGATTGGAGTATTCCTGACTGGTTCAGACACATCAGCCAATGCGTTATTCGCAGCCTTACAAGCCACAACTGCACAGCAAATTGGTGTGCCAGAAGTGTTACTTGTTGCTGCCAATACCAGTGGTGGTGTTACAGGCAAAATGATTTCGCCACAATCGATTGCAATTGCCTGTGCGGCAGTCGGTTTAGTCGGTAAAGAATCGGATTTATTCCGCTTTACCGTGAAACACAGTATCACGTTCACCGTAATGATCGGTATTATTATCACTCTACAAGCTTATGTGTTCCCATGGATGATTCCATAACCACATGCACAAGAGGATAGCCGCATGAAAGTTTCCGACAAAGTTGTTCAAGACCTGCGCACACTGGTTGAAAAAAATCAGATGCAAGTCGGAGACCGATTGCCTGCCGAAAGAAAGTTGTGTGAACAACTCGGGGTTTCCCGTTCCTCTTTGCGTGAGGCTATTCAGCAATTGACCAGTCAGGGCATGCTGGTCAGCAAAGTTGGAGCGGGTACTTTTTTGCAACAGCTGCCAACCAATTGGTCGCAATATCAAATTGTGCAGCCTTTAAGTAACCTGATTGATGAAGATCCTGCTTATCGTTTTGATGTGCAGGAAGCACGAATGGTGCTTGAAGGTGGTACGGCATGGTATGCCGCACAGCGGGCAACCGCTGAGGATTTGAAAAAAATCCGTGCTTGTTATGAGCAAATCGCCCATTTTCAAATTTTGGGTGATGATGATCAGGCGGCAATTGCCGATGCCAAGTTTCATTTGGCAATTGCCGAGGCATCGCACAATTTGGTGCTTATTCAAATGATGCGCGGCTTATTTGATTTGTTGCAATACAACGTGGTTTTGGGTCGACGTAAAGTTTATACCGAAGCCCACCGTTTCGATCAGTTGCATGATCAGCATTTTCAAGTGATGGATGCAATTGAACGTCAGGATCCAGAAGCTGCCCGTGCGGCAGTGTGTGGACATATTGAATTTGTAGTTCAACAAGTACGCATGATAGACGAGGAAGATGCGCGTCGTCAGCGTGCGAGTCGATTAAACAGGATAGCGCCATGATTATTTCTTCTGCGAATGATTACCGCGAAGCAGCTAAACGCCGTTTACCGCCATTTTTATTTCACTATATAGATGGAGGTGCGTATGCGGAACAAACGCTAAAAAGAAATGTAGAAGACCTTTCACAAATTGCCTTGCGCCAACGTGTATTAAATGACATGTCGGCTTTAAGTTTAGAAACCACGTTATTTAATGAAACTTTGTCGATGCCTGTGGCTTTGGCGCCAGTCGGTTTAACAGGCATGTATGCGCGCCGTGGTGAAGTACAGGCTGCGGTAGCAGCAGACAAAAAGGGTATTCCGTTTACATTATCTACAGTGTCGGTGTGTCCAATTGAAGAAGTGGTACCTGCCATTTCACGCCCAATGTGGTTTCAGTTATATGTATTGCGTGACCGTGGTTTTATGCGCAATGCTTTGGAGCGTGCCAAAGCAGCAGGCTGTTCAACTTTGGTCTTTACAGTAGATATGCCTGTGCCTGGCGCACGTTATCGGGATGCACATTCGGGCATGAGTGGTCCAAATGCTGCTATGCGCCGCTATATGCAGGCAGTGATGCATCCAAACTGGGCATGGGATGTGGGTTTACTGGGTCGTCCGCATGACTTGGGCAATATCTCTAAATACTTAGGCAAACCAACAGGACTTGAAGATTATATTGGCTGGTTAGGCAATAATTTTGACCCATCTATTTCATGGAAAGACTTGGAGTGGATTCGTGAATTCTGGGATGGTCCAATGGTCATTAAAGGCATTTTAGACCCAGAAGATGCTAAGGATGCTGTTCGTTTTGGGGCTGACGGAATTGTGGTGTCCAACCACGGTGGTCGTCAGTTAGATGGTGTGCTCTCGACTGCACGTGCTTTACCACCAATTGCTGATGCGGTGAAAGGAGATCTAAAAATTCTAGTGGACTCAGGTATTCGTAATGGCCTAGATGTGGTGCGCATGTTGGCGATGGGTGCGGATACTTGTATGCTCGGACGTGCTTTTATTTACGCACTAGGTGCAGCAGGCGGGGCGGGTGTGAGTAATTTACTCGAATTGATTGATAAGGAAATGCGCGTCGCAATGACCTTAACGGGTGCTAAAAACATTCAAGCGATTAACTCAAATTGCTTGGTACAACTTGAGCGTGAACTGAAAGGCTAAATGGCTAGCAGGAGCGATCAATCCATCAACCGATGTGTTTGGCTGAATCGCTCAATTGTATTTTTCACCTTGTTTCAGGACTTGCACACCATGTCACAGACAATTTCTTCTGCAACACAATTTGATGCTGCAGCAACCCTCAAAAACCTAGTCGATATTGTGGGAAAAGCGCATGTATTGACCCATGAATCAGATACTCGTTTATATCGTCAAGGGCGACGTTTTGGCGAAGGACAGGTTTTTGCGGTGGTCACACCAGGTTCTTTGTTGCAGCAGTGGCAAGTGTTACAAGTGGCAGTGGCGTCAGATTGTATTATTATCATGCAAGCCGCCAATACAGGACTCACGGGTGGTTCTACCCCTTTTGGTGATGACTATGATCGTCCTGTAATTTTGATCAACACCCAACGTTTAAAAGGTATTCAGCTCATCAACGATGCCAAGCAAGTGATTTGCTTGCCTGGTGCAACGCTAGATGCTTTGGAACAACAATTGGCGCCACATCAGCGTGAGCCACACTCAGTCATTGGTTCATCTTGTATTGGTGCTTCGGTGTTGGGCGGGGTATGTAATAATTCAGGTGGTGCATTGGTCAGACGTGGCCCTGCCTATACTGAGTTGGCCTTATATGCACAAGTCGATGAACTGGGCGAGTTGCAACTCATCAATCATCTGGGGGTGAATTTAGGAAGCTCGCCAGAAGAAATTTTAACCAAACTTGAGCAACAACAATATCGCCCTGAAGATATTGAATATTCAGAACATTGCTGTGCTTCAGATCAGCGTTATGTGCATGATGTTGCCCAAGTCGATGCCGATACTCCTGCACGTTTCAATGCAGACCCGAGTCGTTTGTTTGAAGCTTCGGGTTCGGCAGGTAAAGTTTGTGTGTTTGCGGTGCGTTTGGATACGTTTGAGAAAATTCCGAGTCAGGTGTTTTATATCGGGAGCAATCAGCAGGATGATTTAACCACAATCCGCCGTTTTTTATTGCGTGGTTTGCCGCGTATACCGATTGCAGGCGAGTATATTCATCGAGATGCTTATGACATTGGTGCAGAATACGGCAAAGACAGTTTCTTGTTTATTGAGAAATTTGGTACCAGTAAAGTACCTGCCGCTTTTGCCATGAAAGACAAAGTTGATGGTTTTCTGACCCGTTGGGGCATGCGTGGCTTGTCAGATAGAATTTTGCAAATGTTCACGAAACTGCTGCCAAATCATTTACCTGAACGCATGAACCAATTTCGTGATTTGTATGAGCATCATTTAATTTTGCGGATTGAGCAGCAAGATGTTGCGGCAGTACAGCAGTTTTTACTGGATTATTTTATCACGCGCAGTTCCGGCAGTTTTTTTCTATGTAATGAAGATGAAGGACGTAAGGCTTTTTTGCATCGCTTTGCTGTGGCAGGTGCTGCAATCCGTTATCGTGATACACATCGAAATGAAGTGGAAGACATTGTCGCTTTAGATATTGCGTTAAGACGTAATGATCAGCAATGGGTTGAAACCTTGCCTGCAGAGTTGGAGCAGGCGATTATACATAAGTTGTATTATGGTCATTTTTTATGTCATGTCTTTCATCAGGACTATATTATTAAAAAAGGTCTAGATCCGTTGGCAATGGAACATCAAATGTGGTCATTGCTTGATGCACGTGGGGCAGAGTATCCTGCAGAACATAATGTTGGGCATTTATATGTGGCGAAGCCTGCCCTGAAGCAGCACTATAAAAAATTGGACCCGACCAATTGTTTTAATGTGGGCATTGGACATAGCTCAAAATTAAAAGCTTGGCGTTAAATATAGATGAAAACTGAGCAGTGAAACTGATTCTAAGGATAGATGGATATGTTTAAGTTAGACAGCAGACTGCTACAGATTTTTTATTATGTGTATAAATTAAAAAATGTGTCTGCTGCCGCAGATGCGTTGGGCATGAGTCAGCCTGCGGTTAGTAACTGTTTAAATAAGATTCGTCAGCATTTTAATGACCCATTATTTTTAAGGGTGGGCAATGAAATGTTGCCAACAGAGTTGGCGAAACAGATTTTTTCACCGATTAGTGAAATTCTTAATAAAATTGAAACGGTTAATAACTTTAAAGTCGATTTTGATCCGACCCATTCCGATCAATTATTTACCTTGGCAATGACCGATGTTTCGCATTTGGTTTTATTGCCAAAGCTGACAAAGTTTTTAAAAAATTACGCGCCTTCGGTACGGATTAACATTCGTCCTATTAGCCGTGAAACCAGTTATCAAATGGCAAATGGAGAAATTGATTTTGCGATTGGATTTTTACCCGAATTAGAACAGGGGTTTTATCAGCAGCAATTATTTTTACAATATTATGTGGTGATTAGTCGTAAAGATCATCCACGTATTTGTGAAAAAAGTTTAGATGTTGAAGCTTATATTCGTGAATCGCATGTCGATGTGGATACTAGTATAGGTCACTACCATATTGAAAATGAATTAAGCAATCGTGGTTTAAGACGTAATATTTTAATGAGTATTCCGAGTTATTTAGGCGTTGGTTTAATTGTGCAAGAAACCGATATGATTGCGACCGTGCCTTATTATTTAAGTGAGGTATTGTTGGCACGTGGGAATTTACAAGTAGTAAGTGCGCCGTTGAATTTTCCAACTTATCCTGTAAGACAGTATTGGCATACGTCTTGTCATCACCAAACCAGTCATCAGTGGTTAAGAAAAGTGATTTTTGATTTGTTTAGCCAGCATCCTTAATTAATGGTGTTAGATTTTTTATAAGTTGTTTTTAAATCATCAATCATCAATCATCAATCATCAATCTAATTGTGGGTGAAAATAGGCATGTTTTTGCATTTTCACCCAGCAGTTTGAATTTTAATTTTGGTCAAGCTTATAATTCATTGGGTATAGTAGAGTCAACTGAAAAAAAGAAAACTTATATTTCTAAACCCTACTGGTCTGTAAAAAACAATCTTTTGGTCATGATGTCTCAGCCTATTTATAATGGCAAAGATAATTATTTAGGGATGATCAGTGGTTCGATTTATTTACAACGGAAAAATTTATTAAATACAATGCTGAATACGCAATATGACTATAAAAAAAGTTATATGTATGTGATTGATCAACATAACCGTATTATTTTCCATCCAGATAAAAATCGCATCGGTGAAAAAATTATCAACAATACGGGTTTAGACTTTATTAATCAGCATAAAAATGGCTCAATCCGTTTAAAAAATAGTTTAGGTATAGATAATTTGGCAGGTTTTGCACATATTCCAAGTGTAAATTGGATTGTGGTTTCTCAACAACCGACAGAGGATTTACTTGCACAAGCCAATACCTTGATTTTAAAAGTATCGATTGGAATCTTCATTTTCTACTTTTTTATTTTTTTATTGATTTGGTATATCTCAAGCTTTATTTCTTCACCTTTGAACCGCTTAGCTCGTATGGCAAGTATGCTTAATCATGCGGACATTGAAAATAAAATTAAAGAAGTTGATCCATGGTATTTCGAGGTTTTAAAGTTTAGAACCTCATTATTAATGAGTTCGGAAACCTTTAGTCATCGGATTGCGGAGTTAAAACATCATGTCAATACGGACCCATTGACAGGTTTATACAACCGTCGTGGTATGCAATTATTTTTAAATGAACTGCTAGAGACTCGTACCAAATTTGCAGTATTAGCCATTGATATTGATTTTTTTAAGAAAATTAATGATCAGTACGGGCATGATCAGGGTGATGTGGTACTTAAAACGCTCGCGCAAATAATGCAAACTAATTTTAGGGAACATGATATTTGCTGTCGTAGTGGTGGCGAAGAATTTTTGGTACTGATGACCACGGCAGATCCGCTTGTAGCACATAAAGCCGCTGAACGACTCAGACTAACCATGCAAGACAACCAGATTAACCAGATGGGACAAATCACGATTTCTATTGGCATCGCGTTCTGGCCAAAAGATGCCGTCGATGTGGCTGCAGTACTAAAAATTGCAGATAATAAACTTTATGAAGCAAAACATAGTGGGCGGAATTGCATCCGTTCTACAGTCAAGTCGTCTGCTTAAAAATTTTGCTGAACTGCAATCTTGTGAAGATGTTAATCAAATCGATCTTACTGATTTAATTCGGGATGGCGTTCTTTTAAGATGGGTTGTATCTACAAGAGGGCTTAACGGTTAGTTGGAAGCTTTAAAAGATTAGAGCGAGAGAATCATTACTTATAAAAAAGAGGAAATATAGAAATTCTGAGGACTGAATAGAGGATAAATCAGCTAAACCCTCCGACGGTGCCGCTGCATGTGTCGTTACCCTGAACCCGATGAGTTCAAGGTGGACGCGACGTATACTTGCTGGGCTTCCCACTCAGGGTGGGCATGCACTCTAAATATACAGAACGCAATCCATAAGTTTAAGTATCGGCAGGGGAATAGACCTGCTGGCGAACACCTCAGAGTTAGACTCAGTATAAAGGATTCAGCTTTAGACGCAAACCTATCGGCCTACAGAACTGTAAATTTAAGTGTCATTTGCACAGGCTTTATGCAAGTCAAAGCCTTATTCGGTCAGTGTTTCGACTTCTTCCAGAATTGTGGCCAGCAAGCGTTCACAATGGGCATATTCCTGCAGGGACTTGTTCATTGACAGCACTTCCTGCATCAGCTCTAAGGCCACCATAATAATCAGCTTGCTTGGTTCCATGCGTGGTGCTTTACGACGGAATTCATCATATTTTTCATTCAGTAATTCTGCTGCACGTTCCAGATCCGCCCGTTTTTCAAGAGTCGTGGCCAGCTTGAAACTGTGTCCTAAAACACGTAAATCTACAGGAATTTGTTCACTCATGCTTAAGCTTCCTCGCTGACATCAGTTGGATGGGCCAATTGCTGAATTTCCTGGGCATTCTGGTCTTGTGCAGTTCCTAAAATGGCCAGACGCTGAATAATTGCCTCGACTTTGGCTTTGGCATGCTCATTCTTCTGCAATAAACGCTCACGTTCTTGCTGCAAAGATTGCACATTCTGCAAAGTCTGACGCTGTTCATTCTGCAGTTTTTCTTTAATGACGCGTAGCTCGTTACGTTCGGCCAGCAATTCCTGAAAGCGGTTTTTGAGATCGGTGCAGCTTTTTTCCAGACGGCTATAACGGTCCGCCAATGCGGTCGCATCCTGATTTAACTGCTGAAATTGGGCCTGACTGGTGCTGAGCTGTTCACTTAAAGACTCAATTTCTTCTTGCTTTTGGGTAATCACCCCATTTCTTTGCACAATTTGTGCATGATGCTGCTCTTCAGCCTGTTGCTTGGCTTCAGCTAAAGATTGAGTTTCACTCTCATAATGCGCAAGTCGTGTTTTTAAAACACCAATATGCGCCTGTAGACGCTGTAATTCTTCTAACATATCGTGGTCGCACAGTCTTGCAAACAAAGGTAATATATACGAAGTATAGAGATTGGATAAGCGAATGCAAGACGATATTTCAGGTTGGTCCGAATGGTACCGCAATTTTTCTATGATTGAAGAAATTTCAAGTCCAAGTGAGTTACATGGTTTACTGACCGGTATAGTTTGTGTGACAAATGCACCAACTGAAGCCGAGTGGCAACAGATTCTGGCAACCCTGAATGTGCCCGAACTCAGCCCGGAAGCGCTGGATATTTTAACCGGTGAAGCGGAAGATGTAGCGCATGCTTTATCTGAAGATGAACTGGATTATCTGCCCCTGTTACCGGATGATGAACACGTATTACAAGAGCGGGTACAGGCCCTGGCTGACTGGTGTGCCGGCGTGGTACTGGGCTTTGGCCTGGCGTCCGGACATATCCGCAGCGATGAGCTGGAGCTGATTGAACATCTGCAAGATGTGGCAGCAGTCGAGTTTGAAGACTCGGACAATGACGAAGAAGGCGAAGAAAGCTATCAGGAATTATATGAATTTGTCCGCCTGATTCCGGTCAGCCTGTCGGTTGGCCGCAAGAAAATAGCGGTTGATGAAAGTTCTTTGTTACAAAACGTACATGCCAAGTCACGTCAGGTGGCTGCGCCAGAAAGTGGCAGTATTGTTGAAATGTTTACCCCACATCGTCCGAGCTGATTCGGGCGATACCATCCTCCCTTTATTTAGGCTGCGAAGAAAAATTAATGAAGAAACTGACCCAGGTAGAATTTAAAGAACGTCGTGACCGTCTGGCTGAACTGATGGGACCACACAGTATTGCCATTATTGCCACCAGTCCGGTGGCCATGCGTAACCGGGATGCTGACTATAAATATCGAACGGACAGCAGTTTCTTCTACTTGACCGGCTTTGCAGAACCTGAAGCGGTCGCGGTCATTGAAACCTATGAATCTATAGATGAAGGCTATACCTATAGCCTGTTTTGCCGCGAACGTAACCGGGAGATGGAAATCTGGAATGGCTATCGTGCTGGTATTGATGGCGCCATTGAACAGTATGAGGCCGATGAAGCCTATGCCATTGACCTGCTCGATGAAGAAATTCTGGAAAAACTGCTGGATAAAAACCAGCTCTTTTACCGTATTGGACAGAATGCCGAATTTGATGCGCGGGTGGCCAAATGGATTGCAGCTGCCAATGGCGAAAGCCGCCGTGGCACCTCGGCACCAGCGCAGGTGGTGCAGCTCGACCGTCTGGTCGATGAAATGCGTTTGCACAAAGACACCAAAGAGCTGGAACTGATGCAAATTGCGGCAGATATTTCTGCCGAAGCGCATACCCGGGCCATGCAAACGGTACGCCCCGGCATGATGGAATATGCGCTGGAAGCCGAACTGAATTATGTGTTTGGCCGAAATGGCTGTGTTCCATCTTATAACAGTATTGTTGGCGGCGGTGAAAATGCCTGCATTCTACACTATGTAGAAAATGACAAAGAACTGAAAGATGGCGATTTGGTGCTAATTGATGCCGCCTGTGAATATCAGTTCTATGCTTCGGATATTACCCGAACCTTTCCGGTGAATGGTAAATTCAGCCCAGAGCAAAAAGCGCTATATAACCTTGTACTAGATGCCCAGATTGCAGCAATTAATGCCGTACAGATTGGCAACTCCTATAAAGAACCACACCATGTGGCGGTACGTATTCTGGTGCAGGGCCTGCTTGATTTAGGCATTATGCAGGGTGATCTGGACGAGATTATTGCGTCAGAAAGCTATCGTCAGTTCTATATGCATGGCACAGGCCACTGGCTGGGCATGGATGTGCATGATGTCGGAACTTATAAGGTTGATGGCGAATGGCGTGCTTATGAAGCCGGTATGGTGGTTACGGTTGAGCCGGGTCTATACATTGCCCCGGATGATGAAACGGTAGATCCAAAATGGCGTGGCATTGGCATCCGGATTGAAGATGATATTGTCGCGACCAAAAATGGACCACTGAACTTAACTGCGAAAGTAGTGAAAACTGTAGACGAGATTGAAGCGTTGATGGCTGCGACCAAATAAAAGCCGTACAGCTCAAAAGCCGGTCAGAAGATCGGCTTTTTTGATTTTGAATTAGCGTTAATGGATTAAATAGAGATAGACATCCAGACTAATGAACGAAAATATGCCAAACCCATTTAAAAATATTGCCAACGCTATGAGGAAATACATAGCCTAAAACAAAACAGCAAATGACTGTAAAAATTACAATATGGGCTGAGCTTATTGTAAGGCTGAGATAGAGGGAGGAAAAAATTGCTAACCCTAGCCCCAAAAAAATCCCGGCGACAGCGTAGTAAAATGCTGTAATAAAACGTTCAGTATGATCCATTTATTATCCTAACATTCTAATTATTTTAAGAAATTATAGTATAGCTTTTAGATTGAATAATAGAAGACTTAACGTGCGGCCGGAAAGTCATGAAACATCCATTGTATGCCCCACAACAGAACCAAGATTAAAACGACTAAAAAGATAAGTTCTAATTTCTTCATGTTTTAAATTTTCTACAATGAATAGCATACAGCTGATACGAATTCTTTAATTTATTTTATCTACGTTAGGGCTGTCGCTTGCTCAGCTTAAGTCTAGCGCTCCAGGCTTTGTATAGATGTTATATTGCATACCATTCCAGTGTCATCTTATGGAATAACATCTTTTAAACGGGATTTATGGTCAGAACACGCAAGCGCTGAAGCTCAGAAATTCCAGCCATCCACACGAATCATTATAAAAATCCAATCCCTTGATGTAATATAAAATCAATCATGATTAAGATGTATCTAAACTTTTGAGATACCACAAATAAGGATTCAAGCATGCAACAAGAAGTCATCATCGTGGGCGGCGGTATGGTGGGGCTGAGTTTGGCGCTCATGTTGGCCAAAGCCAATATTGCGGTCAAACTGCTCGAAGCAATTCAATACCCGAATTATGATGATGCCAATCTTGCCCCGTATCACTCCAGTTTTGATGCACGAAACAGTGCGCTGTCGCGTCGTAGCGTACAGATTTATCAGGAACTGGGCCTATGGGATGCCTTGCAGGAACATGCTGTCCCGATTCTGGAAGTGCACATTACCGAGCAGGGCAGTTTGGGGAAAGCGCGTCTGCAAGCCGAACAGGAAAAAGTCGAAAGTTTTGGACAGGTGATTGAAAATGCCTGGTTAGGCCGGGTGTTATTGACTCAGGTGCGCGCTGAACCTTTAATTGAACTGATTGATGGGGTAAAAGTCACTTCCCTGACCCAAGATACAGATCTGGCTTATCTGGAAGCGCAGCGTGGAAGTGAAGTCTTAAAACTGCAATCCAAACTGGTGATTGCTGCCGATGGCCGCGATTCATTCTGCCGTAAAGCCCTAGGCATTGGGGTGGATGAACATGATTATGATCAGGTCGCCATTGTAACCACCGTACAAACCTCTAAACCACACAATCATGTCGGTTTTGAGCGTTTCAGTCCTTTAGGTCCGCTGGCGTTATTGCCTTTGCCGGGCGAATATCGTCGTTCGGTGGTCTGGCCGGTGAAAAAAGGCACGGAACATGAATGGGTGGGGGAAGACAATGACCAGCATTTCCTTAATGCCTTGCAGCAGACTTATGGCGATCGGGCTGGAAAATTCCAGAAAACCGGGCGCCGTTTTAGCTTCCCGCTTTCGCAGGTGCTGGCAGAAAAACAGGCTGTGGGCCGAGTAGTACTGATGGGCAATGCGGCACATACTATTCACCCGGTGGCTGGACAGGGCTTTAACCTGTGTATGCGCGATGCTTATGTGTTGGTGCGTTATTTAAAAGAACAGCTGGCTCAACAGGCCGATTTGGGCGATGCCGCCATGCTGCAAGATTATGAAAAATCCCGTCTGACCGATCAGCAGCGCGTGATCAAATTCTGTGACAGCGTGGTGCGTGGCTTTAGTAACCAGAATCCGGTGCTGAAACTGCTCAGAAATACCGGTCTGATTGCCTTTGATACCATTCCGGGAATTAAACCACTTGTTGCCAACTATGCCATGGGATTAAAAGCATGAACCAGACAGCACACGTATTAGACGCCGTTATTGTGGGTGGTGGTTTGGTCGGTGGCTTAACCGCATTATTACTGGCCCAAGGTGGAGTGCAAGCCACGGTGCTGGATGCCGCCCCAATTCTGGATGCAGAAAAAACCTTAAGTATGGCCAATCCGCGCGTACTGGCTTTAAGTCAGGCCACCATCCATCTGCTAAAAAATGTGGGTGTTTGGGACAAACTGGCGCGTCAGCAGCCTTATACTGGCATGCAGGTCTGGAATAAAAATGGCTATGGCGAAATCAATTTTGGTCAGCCGGCAGAAAAAACACCCGGAGTGGACCAGGCGCTGGGTTCGATGGTGGAGCCGAGTATTTTAAATCTGGCCATTCAGCAAACCATGCTGACGCAGATTCAGGATTATCGCACGCAGGTCAAAGTCACCCGGATTGAGCAGGGGATTGGTGTCTGGCATATTTTCCTGGCCGATGGTACGAAGCTCAGCACCAAACTGTTAATTGGCGCAGATGGGGCCAATTCCTTTGTCCGCGAACAGGCCTTTATTGATCTGGATGTGCTGGATTATCAGCAGGCAGGCATCAGTTGTGCTATTCGAAC
Source organism: Acinetobacter sp. Q186-3 (assembly GCF_013420655.1). Taxonomy (NCBI): domain Bacteria; kingdom Pseudomonadati; phylum Pseudomonadota; class Gammaproteobacteria; order Moraxellales; family Moraxellaceae; genus Acinetobacter; species Acinetobacter sp. Q186-3. The sequence continues at coordinate 35,869 of NZ_VOXS01000005.1, forward strand.
TGTCCAGCCGCATCAGCATGTGGCGCGTCAGATTTTTCTGGAAACCGGTCCACTGGCATACCTGCCAATGAGCAGCCTCAAGCCTGAACAGGATGGCCATTGGCAATCTATTGTCTGGACGCTACCAGAGGATTATGCAGAAGAATATGCCGCGTTATCCGATCAGGAATTTACCCAGCTGTTGACCCGTGAAAGCCATCATATGTTGGGTCAAGTACTGGAAGCTACACCACGTGCCCGTTTCCCTTTAAAAGCCCGTGCTGCGCAGCACTATGTCGAGCCGGGACTGGCACTCATTGGCGATGCGGCGCATGTGATTCATCCACTGGCCGGGCAGGGCGTCAATATTGGCTGTCTGGATGCCGCAGTCTTGTGTGATGTTCTGCTGCATGACCGGGCACGTGGGGTCTGGGCGCATGAGCAGACCTTGAAGCGTTATGAGCATCGTCGTAAAGGTCAAAATGATGCAATGATGCACAGCATGTCTGCAATAGGCTGGCTGGAAACCACCCAGTTATTCCCGCTGGTCTGGGGACGTAATTTTGGCTTGAAGCAGGTTGAACAGCTGCCGGTGTTAAAGGATGCTTTTATGGCGCAGGCCAATGGTTTGCATCTGCTGAAAGACACGCGGTATGCGGTCTAGCTAGAAATAGTTATTTTTTAAACATTCATTAATACATGATTACGAATTTGGTTAAAAAAGACACGATTTTTTTGTCTTTACCTCTAGGCGAAAGGCGCAGAGATTGATAAATTTCTTCCTAATTGCATGACAACGTTCACCAGGACTCAATTGAGGTCATTTGCGGGGAGATTAAAATGACGGATATGAACGATTATGATGATGTAGAAGATACCACCGTCGATGACGATGAGGCAAAAGCGGCTGAAAAAGGTGCACTGGACAGCGAAGATGCCGTAAACGATGGTGATGTGGCGGAAGCAGAAACCTTAACCGTAACCGCTAAACAGAAGCAACGCCAAGCGTTAGAAGATGAAATTGCGGCCTTCTTGGCACGTGGGGGAAAAATTACTGAAGTCCCACCAGATGAGGCTGCACGCCAATAAGAAAAAAGCATCACTCCGGTGATGCTTTTTTTATTGCGAATCAACAGCCAGAATCAGTCATCATTGTTCTGGTTCAGTTCCAGCGCACGCTGATAGGCCACTTTTTTCTTGATCCCGGTTAAATCGGCGGCCAGCTGTGACGCGGCTTTCACCGATAAATCCTGCAATAGTCGGGTGAGCAGCTGATCCAGCTTTTCCTGCTCCAGATCTTTTTCCGCGGTTGCACCACCCACCACCAGTACAATTTCACCTTTTTGCTGATGATGATCAGCTTCAATAAAACTGACCAGCTCACCCAGCGTCATCTTCTTGATGGTTTCAAAGGTTTTGGTAATTTCACGGGCAAAACCGACCGGGCGCTCGGCGCCAAAAATACTGGCCATATCTTTAACGCTGTCCAGAATCCGGTGTGGCGCTTCATAAAAAATCAGGGTCGCAGTCTGGTCTTTAAGTTTTTCCAGACTCAAGATACGCTGTGACTGTTTTGACGGTAAAAAGCCTTCAAAGCTAAAGCGGTCACTCGGTAAACCAACCGCACTGAGCGCTGCAATTGCGGCACAGGCTCCCGGAACTGGAATCACCCGGATATTATGTTCTTGGGCGGCGCGGACCAGTTTAAAACCGGGGTCGCTAATTAGCGGGGTACCGGCATCACTAATCAGGGCCATATTTTCGCCGTTCAGCAGGCGCTGAACCAATATATCAATTTTGTTACTTTCATTGTGTTCATGGCACGCCGTTAACGGAGTTGATATATTATAGTGCTTTAATAATTGAGCAGAGGTCCGTGTATCCTCTGCCGCAATAATGTTTACAGACTTTAGAACATCAATCGCCCGATAGGTCATGTCGTCTAAGTGCCCAATTGGGGTGGCTACAACAAATAACTGAGCACTCATTAGGTTTCTCCATGTTTAGGCAAATTATTAATAACAATAAAAGACAGCTTCAAAAAGCAATTATCACCACGGCGCTGTTGGGCGCAGGACTTTCAGTCGCCCAGGCCGAGATTCTGGTCATTCTACCTGAATCGGGTCCTATGGCGCGAGCCGGTTTCAGTATTCAGCAGGGTTTTATGCACGCTTATCAGGCATCGGGTGAGAAGATGCCGGTTAAATTGATTAATTCCGAGCAGCGCAAAATTGGACCTTTGTTACGTCAGCATGTTAATGCTAGAACCCGGGTGGTGATTGGACCTTTGGCACGTGCCGATGTTGAGCAGTTAATTGCGCTGCGGCCCAAAGTGCGTACACTGGCCTTAAACGAGGTGATCCAGCAGCATCCACGGGTGCTACAGTTTAGCCTGTCAAAAAAAGATGATGCGCAGACCTTAAAGCAGCTGTTCCAGAAAGATCAGATCAATCATTTGTATATTCTGCGTGAACCCGGCACCGAAGCTGAACACGAACTGTTATTGATGTCTTTGGTGTCGCAGCTGGACTATCCGGTGGAAGTGGTGGACAGTCTGCCGAGATGGCTGAAACGTCAGCAAGGGGTGTTATTGCTGGGTTCAAATGGCTGGATCAATCGCCAGAACAGGTTGCCCAAAAAGCGCTTATACAGTCTGGCCAATGCCGTCGAGTCACAGCAGCAGTTACCGCAAGGCCTGCAGTTTTGTGATGCGCCGGCTTTATATCAGTCCCGATGGGCAGATGTACAGGCCGGAATTCAGGCGGCCAAGGCGGAACACTTTTCTTTTCAGCGGCTGGTGGCCTTTGGTGGAGATGCCTGGCAGATCGCCAATTATTATCTGAAACAGCCACAATTAAACCGCATCGAGTTTGAAGGGCGAACCGGTTTAATCCGGATTCAGGACAACCAGATTCAGCGTATTCCAAAATGCTATGTGCAGCAGAAACAGCTGATGCAGATCCTGTAAATGGTCAGTCAGCGCGCGCGTTTGGGGCAGTGGGCTGAGCAGCAGGCCGCAGTATTATTAGAGCAGCAGGGCTATCATATTCTGGCGGCCAATTACCATTGCCGTTATGGTGAAATCGACCTGATTGCCCGGCAGGATCAGCAATTAGTCTTTGTGGAGGTAAAGGCACGATCTTTTAGCGATTATGGCCGGGCGGTGGAGGTGGTTTCCATCTCCAAGCAGCAAAAGCTGATTAAAACTGCGCTGACCTATTTGAGCAATTCTGCACAATTACAGGATTTTTATTGTCGATTTGATGTGATTTGTTTTGATTTTACTGAACAAATTGCAAAAACAGTACAGCAAGATTTTTCCAATTTCACGTATGATCTGCAATGGATTGAAAATGCTTTTACTTTTGATTCAGAGTTCATTAATCTTTGAAGAGAATTGAAGCAAAGATGCTTGAAAACAGAAATGAATAAGTAATGAGGAGTCTTGCTGAGTGTTAAATCGTATCGCAATCACAGTGCTGTGTGTGGCAAGTCTATCCGGCTGTGCAAGTTTTATTTCCAGTGGTACGGGTTCTGCACCTGTAGGAACGGAAAGTGGCGCACGCTCACTTGGCCAGGTCTTTATTGATAACTCCATTGAACGTACAGCAAAAATTAATTTATATAAGCTGGATGCCCGTTTTAAACAGTCACGCGTTAATATTGAAAGTTTCCACGGCAATGTATTGCTGACCGGTCAGGTGCCAGATGCACATCTGAAGCAGTTGGCGGAAGACAATGTACGCGCCATGAGTGATGTCAAAACCGTACACAACTATATTACCGTGGGCAACCAGATTGGTTATAGCACCATCATGCAGGACACCACCGTGACCGCCAATACCCGTGGCCTGATTATGAAAGCGCCGGTGGTTTCTGACAGTAAAGTGCGAATTCACACCGAAGATGGCGTGCTGTATGTGATGGGCCGTTTGAATAATGCGGAAATCGCCGATTTAAATCAGGTGTTACAGCAGGTTGGTAATGTCACCAAAATTGTGACCTTAATTGACAATATTGAAGCCTCACAGGCCACATCTTCTGGTTTTGCCAGCCCGATGATGAATGTACAGCCGGATGTACAAACCCCGCTCGCCATTGATCCGGACCAGATCGAGCCAACGAATGCGCTCTAAGTTGTTCCAGTTTAAAACGCAGCTGCAATATCGTCTGGTTCAGGCCAAAAGTGTATATCAGGAATTCCGCCTGTATGATTTTGGCAGTTATGCCCTGAACCGTTTGACTCCACGACAGGGCTATACGGTAGAGAACGATCTGGCTTATGGAGCGAATGAACGCCATCAGCTGGATTTGTACCGGACTGCCCAGCCACGTCCCCAGCAGCCGTTAATTGTTTTTGTCCATGGTGGTGCCTGGTCACGGGGTGATAAAAAAGATTATCGCTTTGTTGGCGAAGCTTTTGCCCAACAAGGTTTTGATGTTGCCGTCATTAATTATCAACTGGCGCCGCAGAATATTTTTCCGGTCTATATTGATGACCTGACTTTGGCACTGAACTATCTGCATGATCAGCAGGCAGAGTTAAGGATTAACACTGATCAGATTATCCTAATGGGGCACTCGGCCGGTGCGTTTAATATCATGTCGGTGCTGTATCATCCGCAGCCTTATGCGCTGAACTGCCGAGACAATATTCGGGCTGCGATTGGCTTGGCTGGTCCCTATCATTTTGACTATAAAGATGATCCGCTTTGTGCCGATGCATTTGATCAGACCATTCCTTATCATGATGTGATGCCGTATTACTTTGTGGAAAGTAATCACATTCGTCACTATTTGCTGGTGGCTGAGAATGACCAGATTGTGCATTTGAGTAATGCGGTTGATTTTGATCATGTGCTAAACAAGCATGGCAATCATAGTCAGCTGATCACCATTTCACGCACCGGGCATGTCAGTATTATGGGCTCGGTATCGAGTCTGTTTAGCCGTTATTTCAAGACCAAGCACACGATTATGCAGGCGCTGGAAGAAACGCTAAATTCCTGAGTAGTGTCTCTTTAGAGCCAGGCTTTGCTGTCGTCGGCGACGGCAGAGCCTTCGGTCACGTGTTTGATCATGGCATGGGCAATACTGCCTTTGAACGGAATATTCGGCAGTTGATCAAATTTAAAGAATTGCGCATCGCTGATTTCTTCTTCCTGTAACTGCAGTTCACCACCGGCATATTCGGCTTTAAAGGCAATCATCAGGTTGCTTGGAAAAGGCCAGGGCTGACTGGCCAGATACTGAATATTCTTTAGCTGGATACCGACTTCTTCCGCGGTTTCACGGCGTACCGCTTCTTCCAAGGTTTCTCCCACCTCAACAAAACCGGCAATCAGGCCATACATATTGGTGGTGTTTCGCGCATTTTTGGCCAGCAGAATTTCATCTTCACCGCGGGTAATGACGGTAATGACACAGGGTTGTACACGTGGATATTGGCGATAATGGCAGACCGGGCAAACCATGGCATATTCGGTGGCATGCGCTTCGGTTGGATGGCCGCAGTGGCTGCAAAAACGGTGATTACGACGCCATTCTAGCAACTGGATTGCACGGCTGGCCTGTTCAAATTCGGCACTGTTCCAGAACTGTAACAGCTGGCGAATTGGCAATAATTGATAGCCTTCAGGAATGGGCTCATCGGGGAGTAAGTCGCGGGCAATCACCTGATTGCCCGTAGACAGGTCACTTGCTAATTTTTCAACTCGGGGCAGTTGAAACTGTTCATCGACCAGCAGTTGCTGTTGGTGAAAAATATAGGCAAGTGAGAGTTCAGACATTAGGCTACAGCTTTCAGTTTTTCGCTACTTGCCAATGCTACATCAAACATCGACTGTAAAACAGGCTGTTTGTTTTTTAAATTGTCAATCAGCATGTCGGCACCGGCCAAGGTGTCTAACACGGCATTCAGCTCGTCACTACTGAGCGTTTCACCGGCTTCGCATTTACGATAGATAAAGTCAGCGGCAGTCAGCAGCGCCTGCTGGCCTTTTTCTTCATTCAGGAACAGCAGGGCACCGGCCACTTCACGCAGCTGGGTACAGGTGTTTTCCAATAAACGCACATCCTGATCCTGAACGTGCTGCACCAGAATCTGCTGAGCCAGATCAATTAAGGTTTTGGTTTCGCTCAGCAATACTTCATGCGCTTCATCTAAACGGTCCAGCGAAATGTGCATGTTGTTAACGCGCAGCTGTAAACGGCTAGAGGTATGATGACGCTCCAGCACCCCAATCGAGTTCATCGCTGATAAAATGGTGTTCATCAGCTGCTGGGCAAAGCTTTCTTCTTTGAGCACTTCGGCCTGACTCAAGGCGTCGGCCTGAACCAGCAGATCACGGTGGGCTTCATTCAGGTTCAGTACTTTAAAGATGTTGGCCAGATCTTTGAGCTTGGCTTGCAACTCCTGGGTTTTTTCAGGGGTCATGTTCTGGTAGTTGTATTCGATGTCATTGCGAATCTGCGCCATTTCGCTGGTCGCCAGAGCACTGATGGTCTGCATGGTTTCAAAATCCGGACCATACAGATGACGGCTGAAGACCTGTAACTGGGTGTCAGTCAGCAGGTCTTCACCAATATTCAGCTGTTCGCGGATGTGCTGGGCCACCTGATCTTCCTGGCTAATGCACAGGCTCAGGATGTTGGCCAGATCACTTAACTGGGCCTGGAAGCTGTCTGGTGCGGCAAAGTATTGACGCATATTCAGTTCAATACTGATTAAGGTGCGTAAACGTGGTTCATTCAGCAGCAGGTTATCAATCTGGTTTAACGCCACATAGACCAGATTCCAGTATTGTTGGCTTGGATGCTGGGCGGATAGACCGGCTAAATAGGTGCCGACCAGTTTCATGGCTTGCAGATCCAGCTCGGATTCTTCCTGCTTCAGCAGTTTGTACAGTGACAGTTTATACAGCTGATGCACATAGCCTGATTTTTCCAGACCGGGTGCTTGTGGCAATTTGAATTCCGGGTGAATACAGTCCAGCAGAGATTCAATATGCTGGCCTTCCTGGGTGAGTGGTTTACCCAAGGCACGTTCCAGACGGTTTAAGGTATCGAGCAGGAACTGTGGAATTTTAACTTCGCGCAGACAAATAAATTCGATGTAGCGCTTGAGCATGGTGGTGCCTTCACTTAAGGCAATCACGTCTTCAGTTTTAATTTGCGCCGGATTCCCCATAATCTTGCGCATTAATTCTGCTGAATATTGGGCAATTTTTGCCAGGCTCGACATATCAATCAGGGCCAGTACCTGGGCACATTGCTCAAACTGGTTAAGGGCATCATCAATCCCGAAAGGTAAAGTCTGATCTTCTGCCAAGGTGCTGACTGCGGATTCCACCAATTTGATTGAATTATCAACCTCATTTTTTATTATCAGTAACGCAGTCGGATCAAAATGAATAGAGGTTTGGTAAGACATGTATCTGCACCTTTCCTAGTGTTTTATCTGTTTATGGGCCTGCTGCAAAAACAGCAGACCTGTTTATCTTAACTATAACTGAACTAGGAACAGATTAAATACAAAAAATTACAATCGTCGGTTTTTTATTTGGCAAAAAAGCAGGGCTGTCCATGCTTTTCTTCAAATTGTTTGACCCAATTCTCATGTGCTTCCAGCTCTGCGGCGGAAGGCAGAATCACCGGCAATTCCACTTCAATGCTGCGACGACCCGATTCACCGCTTTGTTCTTCATGATGAGCTGACAGGGCATCCATATCAAAGGATACCTGGCCACCGGTCATGGCTAGATAGACATCGGCCAAAATTTCAGCATCGAGCAAGGCGCCGTGGAAGGTACGGTCACGCGCCGGAATTTCATAACGCTTCACTAAGGCATCGAGCGAGTTCTTTTGTCCCGGATGCTTGTTTTTGGCCATTACCAGGGTATCGGTGACTTCACACACCGCCGATAAATCGCCTAGACCACAGCGGTTAAACTCCATATCCAGGAAGTTCATATCGAAGGTGGCGTTATGCGCAATAATTTCCGCGCCTTTTAAATAGTCATACAGCACTGCAGCAATTTCGGCATACTTCGGCTTGTCTTTTAAAAACTCATCCGAAATACCGTGCACCACTTCCGATTCACCGACCGGTTTTTCCGGGTTGATATAAATATGAATCGAGCTGCCGGTCAGTTTGCGGTTGACCATTTCAATCGCGCCGACTTCAATAATCCGGTCACCATCCTGATAATAAAAACCGGTGGTTTCCGTATCCAGAATCAGCTGGCGTGGACCATAAGCCTGAACCGTGGCCGGGGTAATCACAATATGGGGATGCGATGACGTGTTTGCTGGCGCTGTTGCACTCTGGTTCTGGGTTTCATCTTGGATCAGGACTTCGTTCTGATTCGGGCTGTCATTTTGACTGAGGGTTTGCGTCACGGTAATGCTGTGCTGGGTCAGACTGAGATGATCCTCCTGCACCATTAGCAGTTCTTCTTCGACTTCAACGTCTAGTTGGCTATCGTCTAGATCGAAGCCAAAAGGGTCGTCGAGCAACCAGTCAGATTCTGCTTTTTTTTTAGCCGTGCCCGGCGGGATGACTTCAGACTCAGCGCTTTTATCTTCAGTAATGATTTGTACCGGCGTCACTTTGACCTGCTGTGCAAATACCAGATCGGCCCCTTTGTTGGCCAGCTGATCGGCCATTTCATTGCCAGCATGGCCAGCGTGACCTTTAATCCAGTGCCATTCAATTTCACGACCCTGACAGATGGCATCCAGTTTTTGCCATAGGTCCGGATTTTTCACATCTTTCCAGTTTTTCTTTTTCCAGCCGGCAATCCATTCGGTCATGCCGCGTTTGACATAGTTGGAATCGGTCCAGAGAATCAGTTTGGCCTCTGCCGGGCAGAACTGAATGCCTTCAATGGCTGCCGTCAGCTCCATACGGTTGTTGGTGGTTTCCAGTTCCCCGCCATAGAGTTTGTGCTGCTGGGTTTCTGTAATGACATATGCACCCCAACCGCCCAAGCCAGGGTTTCCACGACAAGCACCATCCACATATAGTGTGATTGTTTGAGACATAAGCCAGATCCAAAAAGAGCCAAATAAAAACCGAGCCGCTATTGTATAACGCAATTGCAGATCAGAAACGCCGAAGACGTCAATTTTTTAATTTCTTGTAACATTTATATTAGAATCGCGCTAGAGTAAAACCTTGTGTCGTAGTGATGCTTCACTACAATGTCAAATCTAAAAAATAATTTATAGACGAGTTGTTTGGATTTCCTATGTATAAACCAACCACACGCATGTGGCAGCCTATGGTCCCGGCACTATTTAAAATTACAGTTTTGGGTTCAGCGCTGGCCGCGCTCGGCATCAGCACCGGCTGTACCTCTACACAAAGTGCCAGCAAAGCGTCAACGTCGAGTCAGGTTGGTTCAGGTTATCTGGACGCCAGCAGTTTAGATTCACTGGAAGATTTATTGTCGGCCACCGACATGCGCGCGGTAGAAGGCGACCGTTTACTGATTTTAAAACACGGTGATGTCTGGAAGCGTATGACCGTAGGTTTCAAAATGGATCTGGAACACTGGAATCCGCGTATTGAAGCGCAGCGCGGCTGGTTTATTTCACGTCAGCCGTATATTGACCGTTTAAGTGCGCGTGCTTCACGTTATCTGTATCACACAGTTAAAGAAGCCGAGCGCCGTGGCATGCCGACCGAACTGGCATTATTACCAGTCATTGAAAGTTCGTACGACCCGGCAGCAACCAGTAGTGCTGCTGCAGCCGGTTTATGGCAGTTTATTCCAAGTACCGGACGTATTTATGGTCTGAAACAGACCCCGCTGTATGATGGCCGCCGTGATGTGGTCGAATCGACCCGTGCTGCCTATGAATTCCTCGGTAGCCTGTATAACCAGTTTGGTTCCTGGGAGTTGGCTCTGGCCGCTTATAATGCCGGACCGGGCCGTATTCAGCAGGCGATTAACCGTAACAAGGCTGCCGGTTTACCGACCGATTACTGGTCACTGAAATTGCCACAGGAAACCATGAACTATGTGCCGCGTTTCCTGGCAGTGGCGCAAATTATTAAAAATCCAGGTGCCTACGGGGTGCGTTTGCCGCCAATTGCCAACCGTCCCCATTTCCGTGAAGTGACGGTCGGAGCGGTGAATTTAAATGATGTGGCCAATATTACTGGTCTTAGCCGTGCCGAGTTATATGCACTGAACCCGGGCCATCGTACTGACCGAATTGACAGTGCCAGCCCGATGCGGATTCTGATTCCAGCCGATTTAAGCCCAACAGTCGATGAACGTCTGAAAAACCTGCAAGGTGGTGGATTGCTGGCCAGCAACACTCGTCCTAGTGTGACGACGCAGACCACGACCAGTGCCCCAGCTACAAAAACCACCACACCCGCTTTGACGGCCAGTGTGACTCAGCGTACTGCTACGACTACACCAGCGAGCACAGCCAAAACTGCTAGCAGCACGACTACAACCAGCACCAAACGGATCAGTACGCCACGCGGTTCATCGGCTTTGGCCTCTTTTGCGGCCAATTCAGATATTCCAAGTGCTCCACGTATTCCGGTGGCCATTACCCCGGCACAGAATATTCAGCCGGTGAAGGTCGAACCGCCAATTTCAGCAGCAGAACGTGAACAGATTCTGGCGGCAGTGAAAACTGAAGACCAGAACAAAACGGTAGAAGAGGTGTTGCAGCCGGTGGCCTCTCAGGCTGAACAGGCGCAGGTGGTGGCCGAGTTAAAAGAAATTGCACCACAAGGCACTGAAATTGTCGATCCTTATGATGGCAAAATTAAGCTGACCGCGATTCAGACCAGTCTGTCGGTGGCCGAGCAGCAAGGCAAAGAGCTGACCAAAGGTTTTGCTTACCCGAAAAGTGTCGCGGATAGCACCCGTCCAGATTCAGATGAAGCCCAGCGGAACCAGGGCAAGAACGTAATCAAGACCGACACTGAAGTGGTGGTGGTGCCGCCAAAAGGCAAGCGCAGTACCTATACGGTACAGGCCGGCGATACCCTGGTGCTGATTGCCATGAAAAATGGGGTGAACTGGCGTGATGTGGCAAAATGGAACCAGATTGATCCAAACTCGACTTTATATGCCGGTACCACCATCTATTTATATGATGCCAAACCACAAGCTGCCGCGCCAGCCAAAGCCAAAGAGCAGCCGGAATCCTATGTGGTTAAAGCTAACGATACCTTAACCGGCGTGGCCAATCAGTTTGGTTTATCGGTCAAGCAACTGGCGGATTACAATAATCTGAACACAAGCAGTGGCCTGTTTGTCGGCCAGAAGCTGAATCTGCAAGAAACAGCAGAGATGCGTGCCAAGGCAGCTGAGCAGAAAGCGGCTGAAACCAAAGTGGCCACGCAAAGCTATACGGTGAAGCGCGGTGAATATCTGAAACTGATTGCGGACCGTCATGGCTTGTCCAATGCAGAACTGGCAGCCTTAACTCCGGGTCTGACTGCGGGCAGCAGTTTGCTGGTTGGACAGCGGATTAATGTGCCTGTAAGTGACTCGAAAGCCGAAGCAAAAACTGAAACGGCCGCAGAGAGTCGTCGTGCAGTGCCAAGTACATCAACAGCTGAGATTAAAACGGAAAACTATACTGTCCAGCGCGGAGACACCTTATCGAGTGTGGCCGCACAAAGCAAAATGAGTCTGGCTGATCTGGCCGCCTTAAACCAGATTTCGACCAATACCGGCCTGCGAATTGGGCAAACTTTAAAAATTCCCGCCGGTTCGACCATCCCGGATAGTTATACAGTACAGTCGGGAGATACCTTAACTGCCATTGCCAACCGCTATAACCTGAGTCTGGAGCAGATTGCCAGTTTAAATGGCATCAGCCGGACTGCCGGTTTACGTACCGGCCAGCGCCTGAAACTCAGCGGTGAGCCAGCGCTAGTGGAAGAAAGTAAGGTCAGCACAACTGCGGCAAACTCTGATATTCATATTGTAAAATCGGGTGAGACCTTAAATAGTATTGCGCGTAAATATCATTTGCAGCTGAACTATCTGGCCGCACTAAATGATCTGCCACGTACTGCTGCACTGCGGATTGGCCAGCGTTTAAAAATTGAAGGTGATCTGGACAGCAGTAGCAACCGTGCCGCGGAAAGTGCAGCGGTGAGCACCGCCAGCACGGGTAAAGCAACCGAAGCCTATACTGTTAAAGCCGGTGAGTCCTTAAATGCCATTGCCAGCCGTACCGGTATTTCGGTCGCTGAACTGGCGGCCTTGAATGGGCTGAGTCCGCGTGCCGGTTTAAGAGTGGGACAAACCCTGCAATTGCCAAAAACCATGACAGAATATAAGGTCAAGCGCGGTGATACCCTGATTGGGCTGGCCAGCCGTTATGGTCTGGAAACCAGTGAACTGGCTGATATGAACGAGATTAAACCGAATACGCAGCTGCGTATTGGAGAGATCATCAAGGTTCCGAACCTGTAATTGCCGGGCACAAGGAGTCGTGACCGCATGAACAGATCTTTATATGGCTTGAGTGCTGTGGCAACAGCACTGGCCTTGACCTCAAGCTGGAGTTGGGCTGCGCTGCAGACCACGCCGTATATCGCGCTGCACAGCAGCCCGAAATACAGCCAGCTTGCGGCCATGCCCTATGCCAATCCGCAAGCACCGAAAGGTGGCATACTGAGTCAGTCCAGCAATGGCACTTTTGACAACCTGAACAGCATGAACGGTAAGGGCAGTGCGACCGATGGGGTGAATTATCTGTTTGATTCGCTCATGACCAGCTCGCTAGATGAGCCGGGGGTGATGTACCCACTGCTGGCAGAAAAAGTGACTTATGATCCGAAGCAGACCAAGTTTGTCATTTTTCATCTGAATCCAAAAGCACGTTTTAGTGATGGCACACCGGTTACCGCGGCTGATGTCAAATTCAGTTTTGATACCTTCCAGAGCAAATCTAATCCGGGTTTGCAGATGTATATTGCCGATTTGGATAAAACCGAGGTCTTATCCAGACATCAGGTCAAAATGACCTTTAAATCCGATAACAACAGTGAAATGCCGCTGATTTTATCGGCCTTACCGATTTATTCCCAGAAAGACTGGCAGGGCAAGGACTTTAGCCGGATTACCTTGCAGCCGATGCTGGGGTCAGGCCCGTATCTGATTGAACGGATTGATGCCGGACGCAGTATTACTTATAGGCGCAATCCGAACTATTGGGGCAAAGATCTGCCGGTCAATAAGGGCCGTTATAACTTTGACCGGCTTAAATTTGTCTATTACCGCAATATGGATGTGGCCTTTGAAGGCTTTAAGTCGGGCCAATACACGCTGCATGAAGAATATACCGCGCGCAAATGGGTGACGGAATATCAGTTCCCGGCAGTGAAAGCGGGGATGGTGGTGAAATATAAGTTCCGGCATGAAAACCCGGTGCCAACACAAAGTTTTGTGTTTAATACCCGGCGTGCACCGATGCAGGATATTCATTTCCGTCAGGCGCTCAGCCATGCCTATGATTTTGAATGGCAGAATAAAGCCCTGTTTTACGGACAGTATCAGCGTTTGCAAAGTTATTTTAGCAATAGCGAACTGGAAGCCAAAGGTCGTCCAAGCGCGGCGGAGCTGGCACTGTTAAAGCCGTATTTAAAACAGTTGCATCCGGTGCAGCGTCAGGGGGTGCTGGCCAACTGGAAATTCCCGGTCAGTGATGCCAGCGGTTTTAACCGCAGCGGTCTGCTCAAAGCCCGGCAGATCCTGCTGAATGCCGGCTATCGCTTCAAGGATGGCCGTTTGCTTGATCCGAAAGGCAACACCATCCAGCTGGAATTTTTAATTCATCAGGATGGCTTGCAGCGTACTTTAATGCCTTTTGTGCGCAATTTAAAACGTCTGGGCATTGTGGTGAATATCCGCCAGGTCGATGTGCCGCAATATATTGAACGGATGCGCCGGGCAGAATTTGACTTAAGCACCATGGTCTTGCCACAGTCCTTAAGTCCGGGCAATGAACAGGCGCAATTCTGGAGCAGTGCCGCGGCAGATCAGCCGGGCAATTATAATTATGCCGGCATCAAGAATCCGGTCATTGATGACATCATTCAGAAAATTATTTACGCGCCTGACCGCCAGCAGCTGATTGTCCGGACCAAAGTGCTGGACCGCTTATTACGCGCTGGTTATTACCAGATTCCGACCTATGGCAAAGGCGAGCACTGGCTGGCCTACTGGAATATGTACCAACAACCGAAAATAAAACCAAAACTTTCCATTGGACTTGATTACTGGTGGAGTGATGCAGCCGGGGCGCAAAAAGTAGCCCAGTATCTGCGTAAACAATAAGCTGGCTTTGCCACAAGGATGCTGAGCGCATGGGAACCTATATCCTGAAACGTGTGTTGCTGATTATTCCCACACTGTTTCTGATTTTGCTGATTAACTTTATTGTGATCCAGATTGCCCCGGGCGGTCCGGTCGAGCAGGCAATTCAGCAGGCAGAAGCCTTTCAGGGCATGGGCGGGAGTGGCAGTGCCGAAACTGCTGCGGCCGGTTCAACGCCCTATCAGGGCGCCAAAGGTCTAAGTGATGAAATGGTGGCTAAAATTGAAGCGCAATATGGGTTTGATAAACCAATTCATGAGCGTTTCTGGCTAATGCTGAGCAGCTATCTGCAATTTGATTTTGGCACCAGCTTTTTTAAAGACAAGCCGGTGACCCAGCTGCTGTGGGAAAAACTGCCGGTATCGCTGTCTTTAGGATTGTGGAGCACCTTGCTGATTTATCTGGTGTCTATTCCACTCGGGATAAAAAAAGCCCGTCAGCATGGTCTGATCTTTGATAAAGCCACGTCTATTTTGCTGGCCATTGGCTATGCCATTCCGGCCTTTGCTTTTGCGATTTTATTGATTGTATTTTTTGCCGGTGGTTCCTATTTTCAGTGGTTCCCGCTACAGGGATTGGTCTCGGAAAACTTCGATCAGCTGAGTCTGCTGGGTAAAATCAAAGACTATTTCTGGCATATGACCTTGCCGCTGCTGGCGATGGTGATTGGTGGATTTGCCGGGTTGACCTACTTAACCAAATACTCGTTTATGGAAGAACTGAATAAACAGTATGTGCTGGCGGCACGCTCCAAAGGCCTGACCGAATCGCGGGTGCTGTATGGCCATGTTTTTCGTAACGCCATGCTAATTGTGATTGCTGGCCTGCCGGAAGCATTAATTGGGATTTTCTTTGTCGGTAACCTGTTTATTGAAATTATTTTTAACCTCGATGGTCTGGGATTGCTGGGCTTTGAAGCGATTGTACAGCGTGATTATCCAGTAATTTTTGGCACCCTGTTTATTTTTACCTTGTTAGGATTAGTCCTCAGACTGATCAGCGATGTGCTGTATCAGGTCATTGATCCACGGATTAATTTTGAATCACGGGGGGCCAAATAATGTCTCCCTTAATGCAGGCGCGGCTCCAGCGTTTTAAACAGAACCGGCTGGGATTTGGCTGTTTTATCGCCTTTGCTCTGATTTTTATTTTGTCCTTAGCGGCCGAGCTGATCGCCAATGACAAGCCGCTGCTGGTCAAATATGAAAACAGCTTATATATGCCGGTGTTCAAGGCTTATCCTGAAACCACTTTTGGCGGGGTCTTTGAAACCGAGGCGGAATATAAGGACCCGGCTGTGCAGCAGCTGATTCAGGACCAGGGCTGGGCCATCTGGCCACTGATTGAATATTCTTATCAGTCACCGAATTTAGAGCTGGCTGTGCCGGTGCCGTCACCACCGACCAGCGATAACTGGCTCGGGACCGATGATCAGGGCCGAGATGTACTGGCGCGGATTCTCTATGGCCTGCGGGTATCACTGCTATTCGGATTTGCCTTAACGCTGGCCTCTGCTGCACTTGGCATTATCGTCGGGGCGATACAGGGCTATTATGGCGGCTGGGTCGATTTGCTGGGACAGCGGATTCTGGAAGTCTGGGGCGGTTTACCAATGCTGTTCATGGTAATGATTCTGGTCAGTATGTTTAGTCCGAGTGTGTACTGGCTGTTTCTGATTATGCTGCTGTTTGGCTGGCCAACCTTGGTCGGACTGGTCCGGGCCGAATTTTTAAGGGCACGTAATTTTGATTATGTCCGTGCTGCCCGCGGCCTGGGTGTGAGCGACCGTACCATCATGTTCCGGCACATCTTGCCCAATGCCATGAGTTCAAGTCTGTCACAACTACCCTTTATGCTGACTGCGAATATTACCGCGCTGACTGCACTGGATTTCCTCGGTTATGGTTTGCCGCCCGATGCCGCATCTTTAGGCGAACTGCTGCTACAGGGCAAGAATAATTTAAATGCGCCGTGGCTGGCATTGTCGGGCTTTTTTACCCTGGCAATTGTTTTATCTTTACTGATTTATATTGGAGAGGCGACCCGTGATGCATTCGATCCAAGACGCCAGTAAGCGCACGCCGGTGCTGACGGTACAGCAGCTCCAGATTCAGCATCAACAGCAGCTATTGGTGCACAATTTAAATTTTGAATTGTACGCTGGCGAAACACTGGCGCTGGTCGGTGAAAGTGGTTCGGGTAAATCGGTGAGTAGTCTGGCCTTGCTGGGCTTGTTGCCGAGTCAGCTACAGATTCAGGGGCAGGCACTGTTTCAGGGGCAGGATCTGCTACAGCTGAATCCGGTACAACTACGCCAGATTCGCGGCCAGCGCATTGCCATGATTTTTCAGGAGCCGATGACGGCATTAAATCCGCTACATCGGGTGGAAAAAATTATTAGCGAAAGCCTGCTGTTACAAGGCTATTCCAAGGCGGAAACCCGGCAACGCGTACTGCAATTGCTGCAAGATGTCGGCATTCCCCAGCCGGAAGATAAACTGAAGCGTTATCCGCATGAACTGTCAGGTGGGCAGCGCCAGCGGGTGATGATTGCCATGGCCTTGGCGCTTGATCCGGACATCCTGATTGCCGATGAGCCGACCACTGCGTTAGATGTGACCCTGCAGGCGCAAATTCTGGACCTGCTGCAAAGCTTACAGCGCAGCCGGCAGATGGCCATGATTTTAATCAGCCATGATTTGAATCTGGTGCGGCATTATGCCGATCAGGTCATTGTCATGAACAAAGGCCAGGTCGAGGAGCAGGGGCCGGTTGAACAGGTCTTTCATGCGCCGCAGCAGGCCTATACCCGGGAACTGCTGCATCATGATTTTGGTCAGGCTTTACAGGTAGAGGCGACTCAGCCTTTATTGCAACTGCAACAACTGGGTGTGAAGTTTCCCATCAAGCAGGGTTTACTCAATCGAGTCAAAGATTATTTTGTCGCGGTGGAGCCGCTGGATTTAAATCTGGCCCAAGGCGAATCCATCGGTATTGTCGGGGAAAGTGGTTCCGGTAAAAGCTCGCT
The DNA here is from genome assembly GCF_013420655.1 of Acinetobacter sp. Q186-3. Lineage (NCBI taxonomy): Bacteria > Pseudomonadati > Pseudomonadota > Gammaproteobacteria > Moraxellales > Moraxellaceae > Acinetobacter > Acinetobacter sp. Q186-3. Next base: position 53,242 of record NZ_VOXS01000005.1, read on the forward strand.
GGCACTGGCGATTTCACGTTTAACTGCCAGTGAGGGCAAAATTGATTTGCTGGGCCAGGATTTGAACCAGCTTTCGGAAAAGCAGCTGCGGCCATTACGCAGTAAATTTCAGATTGTATTTCAGGACCCGTTTAGCAGCCTGAATCCGCGTTTAAATGTCGAGCAGACCATTGGCGAAGGGTTGGCCTTACAAAAGCTGTCAGCATCCGAAATTCAGCAGCGTATTGATCTGGCACTGGAAAAAGTTGAATTGCCGGTCAGTTTTAAAACCCGTTATCCGCATGAACTATCCGGTGGACAGCGGCAACGGATTGCACTGGCACGTGCGCTGGTGCTGAAACCGAAACTGCTGATTCTGGATGAGCCGACCTCGGCGCTGGACCGCACCACACAACGCGCCATCGTTAAACTGTTGCGGCGTTTGCAGCAGCAGGAGCAGATGAGCTATCTGTTTATCAGCCATGATTTGCAGGTGGTCAAGGCCTTGTGTCAGAAGGTATTGGTGCTGAAACATGCCAAGGTGATGGAATTCCAGCGTACTGAAGATCTGTTTGCACAGCCACAAACTGACTATACCCGGCAGCTGATTCAGGCCAGTCAATATTGATCTGTGACTATTTTTGACATTACGAGTTGTCAAAATTTGCTTGACCATTGGGGTAATTCAATAGAGTATTTGCTCTAGACCACAATGTCAGGATTGACCAATGAGCCAGATTGCAGATCAGCTTCAAATTAGAAAGACCACATTTAAAAACCGCATCATTAAAGGCGCTATGAGTGAGGCGCTGGCCAATACGGCTGGTCAGCCGAACCAGTTACATTTGGGCTTATATGAGGCCTGGGCCAAGGGTGGGCTGGGCTGTGCCATTACCGGCAATGTCATGGTGGATATTCGTGCCAAAAATGAACCGGGCGTGGTGGCCATTGAATCAGAACGTGATCTGGCCAAGTTGCAACAGTGGGCGCAGATTGGCAAGCAGTATGGCATGGTGCAACTGGTGCAGTTATCGCATCCGGGGCGGCAATGTCCGAAAGGCCTGAACAAAGAAACCGTCGCGCCTTCCGCCGTACCGTTTAGCCCGGCCTTGGCCACCACCTTTGGCACACCGCGTGAACTGCGTGAAGATGAGATTCTTGATATTATCCAGCGCTTTGCCCGCGCAGCGCAGATCTGTGAGCAGGCCGGTTTTGAAGGGGTGCAGCTGCATGGCGCACATGGCTACTTAATCAGCCAGTTTTTATCACCGCTAACCAATAAACGCCAAGATCGTTGGGGTGGCTCGATTGACAACCGGATGCGCTTTTTGCTGGAAATTTATCAGGCGGTGCGCGCTGCGACCTCTGAAGATTTTATTATTTCGGTCAAGCTGAACTCGGCGGATTTCCAGCGCGGTGGTATTAGTGAGGAAGATGTGATTCAGGTCTTTAAAGCGATTGATGCTGCCGGAATTGACCTGATTGAAGTATCGGGGGGGACTTATGAAGCACCGGCCATGGCCGGAGTAAAAGCGGAAAAACGCAAAGCCTCGACTTTAGCGCGTGAAGCCTACTTCTTGGAGTTTGCGGAGCGGATCCGCCAGGAAGTTCGTTGTCATTTAATGGTGACCGGCGGTTTCCGGACCGTACAAGGCATGAATACGGCACTGGCCAGCGGCGCCTGTGATTTTATCGGGATTGCTCGCCCATTTGCGGTAGAGCCAGATCTGGCACATCGTTTGCTGGCAGGGCAAGACGTGCGTTATGGTGTCGATAAAATTAAGACCGGCATTCCACTGGTTGATAAAATGGCAATTATGGAAATTATCTGGTATGCCGCGCAGTTCAAGGACATTGCCCAAGGCAAACAGCCGAATCCAAAACTCTCGCCTTTAAAAGTATTTTTTAAATATTTAAAAGGCAATTTGACTGCAGTCATTAAAGGACAGATTAACTCGCGTAAATCGGCCTAAACAGAAATGGGGGAGGGATGATCCATCCCGATTCCCCATCTACGCTTTATTCAACTTTTTTGAGCATTTCTATCCACATCAGCAGGAGACTGTATGACGTGGATGATAGCAGGCCTGTTATGGCTGTCAAAAACAATGATCTGGGCGCAGGTGAGATGACCGTTTTAAACGGGTGATAGTATTTTTCATACTTCCCGTTCTGTACAAATAAAAAGTTGCAGCAATAAAAAAGCCCAAGTCGCAATGCTTGGGCTTTTTTATGAATCACGTATGTGACCCGAATATGGCGTCCCTACGGGGATTCGAACCCCGGTTACCGCCGTGAAAGGGCGATGTCCTAGGCCTCTAGACGATAGGGACAGTGCAGAAGAATATTTTAAACCGCTTCTTTTGATTGGAGGAAGTGGCGTCCCTACGGGGATTCGAACCCCGGTTACCGCCGTGAAAGGGCGATGTCCTAGGCCTCTAGACGATAGGGACTTAATAAAATATTACTTCTGAAATTGGCGTCCCTACGGGGATTCGAACCCCGGTTACCGCCGTGAAAGGGCGATGTCCTAGGCCTCTAGACGATAGGGACGTTTCAGAGGTGGGCGTATATTAGGGTGAAAAAAGGAGGGTGTCAAACGCTTTTCTACAATTTTCTGGCTGCAAGGCTTTTAAGCGAATAAATTTAGAACAATTTGCATAAATCAGGTGAAAATTCCCTCAATTTAAGCACTTTCTGGCAGTAACTCGACCAAGGCCTCTAAGACTTGGGGATGCTGCAAATAGCCATAGACTTCATGAGGACGATCTACCGGAGTTTGTACCTGCCGGTTCAGAATGGCCGGTTTAAAATGAAACGGTGGTTCCGACAGTGGAAAGGCGGTCAGAAAATCATCTGGAGAATAAAAATTAATCCAGTCGCCATGCAGGGCAGTGGGGCGCTGAATCGGCTGTTGTAAATGCTCCTGAATCACCCGAAAGGCCAGCGGCGAACCGAGGGTAATAAAGCGTGCAATATTCAGTTCCGGATGCTGAATTAACAGATTATAGGCAATTACCGTGCCTAAGGAATGCGCCAGAATAATATGGGTGTCATCCTGACAGAGCTGGGCATAAATCCGGCTGTGTACCTCTTGAATAAAATGCGGATCGGCCAGGTATAAATAGGCTTCGACCAGAAATTTATGCAACAAGCTGGCATGCAGTTTGGGAAAATAATTGATCAGCCGGGCAAAATCACGCAGTGCAATATCCCGGCTTAAAGCACTAAGCCATTTCAGTTTCTGGTTAAAGTTAAGTGCATCATAGACTTGCAGATGCGGAATATTGCAATCGCCGGGGCGATGTTCTTCCACCACTGTGGTCGGTTTTTGAATTTTGACTGGATGCAGCAGTGGAAAATGCGGCCAGTGCTGCGGCATCAGGGTGCTGGCATTTAAAGTGTTTTGCAGATGATGTTTGGAGAGCAAATCGCCATAAAACGGCATACAGATGGCCTGTTTTAAATCGGCAAAAAATGGGACTGCTGGCTGCGTTTTAAACCCTGCTCCAGTATTGATAACCACAGTCGACGCAGTGAATCGGCAGTCTGGTGTTGCTGATTCATCCCATGAATGCAAATAATATTCATTGTAGGGCCAGCATGTGAATAAGAATGGCTTTATTTAACAGTATAGATAAAAAAAGAGCGGCCGGGGCCGCTCTTTACTGCAAATCCTGATTAGATTTTTTTATGATAAAAACGGTAATAGCTGATATAGCAGGCTGCAATAAAGATTAAACAGCCAAAGAAACTGATGCGCATGGATGGATCAAACACCATACTCAAACAGGTAATCAGACAGAATACAAAGCCCAGAATTGGCACAATCGGGAACAATGGTGCGGCAAAGCCCAGCTCTTTCACGCTACGACCCTGTTTATACCATTCACGGCGGAAGTTGAAATGACTTAAGCAGATACTCATCCAGACCACCACCATGGTAAAGGCCGCAATACCGAGCAGGTTGGTAAAAATCAGCTCAGGTGCAAACTGCTCAGACAGCAAGCCTGGCATTGCGCCCAGCATGGTGACCATCACTGCCACATAAGGAATACCACGCGAGTTGACCTTGGAGAAAACCTGCGGCAACTGCTTCTGATACGACAATGACCACATCATCCGCGATGCTGCAAACAAACCTGAGTTGGCGGCAGACAGTAAGGCGGTAATGATCACGAAGCGGATAATATCTTCTGCGTATGGAATCCCGATGTGCTGGAACACGGTCACAAATGGACTGCTACTCACGCCCTCAGCGGCCAGACCGGCTTCCTGATGCGGCAATAACGCAGTCACCACCAGAATGGTTCCGACAAAGAAAATCAGCAGGCGGAAAATCGCGGTGTTGATGGCTTTTGGAACGTTTTTGGCCGGGTCTTTGGTTTCACCAGCGGCCACACCAATCAGTTCGGTGCCAGAGAAGGCAAAGTTCACAATCAGCATGGTGGTGAAAATCGGGAATAAACCTTCCGGGAACCAGCCCTGTGCGGTTAAATTGCTAAACAGCGGCGCAGATTCATAGCCCTGATAGCCGATCACGCCGAAAATGGCCAGCAGACCGAGCAGAATAAAGGCCACCACGGTCACGACTTTGACCAGTGCCAGCCAGAATTCCGATTCAGCAAACCAGCGGCTAGACACCATATTTAAGGTAAAGACAAATACCCCAAAAATAATGGTCCATAACCACATCGAGATGTGCGGGAACCACTCCTGCATCAGCAGGGCGGCTGCGGTAAATTCAGTCCCCAGGGTGACTGACCAGGTTAGCCAGTACAGCCAGGTGACGGTATAGCCTGTTCCGGGTCCAATATAACGTTTGGCATAAGCACCAAAAGAACCGGATTCAGGCATATGGACAGCCAGTTCGCCCAAACACAGCATAACCATGTAAGCGATCACGCCGCCCAGAAAATAAGCAAGAATGGCACCTACAGGCCCCGTTTGTGCAATGACTTCACCCGAACCTAAAAATAAACCGGTTCCGATTGCACCACCAAGTGAAATCATAACCAGATGTCGAGTACTCATAGCGCGTTTTAAAGGCGCAGAATTGCCCTGATGCGTAGCATCATTCGGAGAATGAGATGTCTGCATAAGAGTAGGAGAATAAAAGAATAGAGAAGCAGGCTATTGTAGAGAAAAACTACAAATCTGCAATCAATAATCAAAACAATTGGGTTAGAAGTAATCGTCTGGCGCGATTTAGATGGCGTCCCTACGGGGATTCGAACCCCGGTTACCGCCGTGAAAGGGCGATGTCCTAGGCCTCTAGACGATAGGGACGTTGCGAGGTGAGGGCTATATTAGGGATTTGCCCCAAAGATGTCAATTTGATGACGGGAATAATTCCATGATTTGGATTTATTTGTCTAAAAAGTATCTGTTTAGGCTGTTGGAAAATTTATCGTTTGATGATGGCCGCCTGGTTTTTAATAAGCACTTCAATCTGCACCGGATTTTAACCCATGAGCATCTGCACGACCCACCGCACCGGAGATAAAAAAGACCACATTTAGTGGTCCGGGGTTTGGTATTCAGGTGCTTGTGGCTGCGGCGCGGCCTGTTCAGCCGGTGCGGGCGCTTGCGGTGCTTTACTATCACGCGACACAATGTACAGATAAAGTGCCGAAGGCAGCAAAATAATCAGGACCAGAAAAATCTTTTTTAACATTGTCTTATAAAAAAAGCATGGGAAATTACTGCAATTATAGCGGATGCACAGTCTAAAAGCGCAAGCCTGTGCATATTTCCACGCTAGAATTTAAAGGTCACATCGGCAATAAACTGCCGGCCAATGTCGGGCTGGGCGCTGCCGCTGCTGTCAATAAAGCTGTTGGCACGGTTGGTGACATTGTTAATAGTCAGACCCAAAATGGTTTGAGTATCTTTAAAAGATGGAATCCGGTAGCTGGCTTTTAAGTCCCAATAAAACTTGTTCTGGGTGGTGTACGGCGTATAGGCATCATGCTGCACGCCCTGTGCGTCGGTATAGCCTTTGGCCTCACGTTTTAGGGCATCAACTTTACCCTGATAACTCAGGAAATGGCTGAGCGTTAGCGGCAGGCGGTCAAACTGCATCTCCCAGTTCAGACGCACGGTCCACGGCACATGAAACTCATGGGCAGGGCGATCCTCGGCATCAATCAGTTGCCCCTTATAATAGACTTGCGGGGTGGCGGTCAGAATATCGGTACTGTCGTAATGATCAAAATTGCGCGTGGTTTCGGTATAGTCTGCATTCAGGGCCAGACGATGTTGTGCGCCTAAAAATGCCAGTGGCGCCAGATTACGGATGGAAAGCGAATAAATATCGGATGCAGAGCGCCCGCGATTGTCATAGCTATAACTCAGATCTTCCAGATTCATTTTGGTTTTACGTAACTGGTCCTGATTGTCACGGTTGACCCATTTCAGGCTGAATGCGGTATTGTTCAGTTTGGAACTCAGGCCAAGTACGGTTTCATCGCTATACGGGGTTTTCAGCTCGGAACGATAGGTGAAACTGGTCTTTCCTGCGGTTTTGGGTGTCCAGCCCTGTTCCAGCTGCGCGCGTGTATATTTCTGCTCAAACTGGTCAATCCGGTCATTCAGTTCATTCACAAACGCATTTAGCCCGTAATAGCGGTTCCAGCCACCCAACAGGGTTAAGCGTTCATTGCCCAAAGGACGGATTTCTAGTGCAGTTCTGGGGGCAACATTGTTCTGTTTGTGAATGGAGTCATAGTCATTCCGGAAGCCCAGGGTCGCGGTCAGATACTGATTCCAGTGAATCTGGTCTTCAATAAAGGCATGCCAGCGATCCTGACGGATATCCAGTTGACCGGCATAATAGCTGGTTTTGCTACTTAAATACTGGCCCTGATATTTACCATCCAGACTCGGTGCAGTATCACAGGCATCATAACTTGTACCATTATCAGACTGGCAGTCGGCACCGTTTAAATTTAAAGGCGTAGCATATACGTGGGCAGTTTCAGGACGTTGCCAGTAGGCTTTATAATGGCCATAGCCGGCTCCGATTTTAAACTGATGCCGTAAAGATGCGGTTTCAATCGGCTCAAACAGGGCTTTAATGGTGTATTTCAGCCGGCTTTCTTGCTGGTTTAAGGCGCCCATATGACCTTCAAAGCTATATTTGTCCTTGCCCCAGTTTTTGCTGCTCGAGTTGAGCCAGCTATAGTGATTCTGGGCAGCCTGACGTCCCGCTTGCTGGCGTTGATAGTTCAGCTGCTGGGTCAGCAAGACACTGTCGAGCTGGTTGTTCAGATTAAAATACAGGTTCTGGCTGTTCGAGTGCTGGGTCGATTCAGAATCACGGATATTGGATTTAAAATACAGTCCATCATTTTCCAAAAAGCTCGCACCCAGCTTAAACGAAGTACGTTCAGAGGGATCATAAAATAATTCCACACCGGCATTGCGGGCCTGACGCTGCTGTTCAAATTGCCCTGATTCGGCAAAATCTGTTTTTAAGGGAATGGCTGAATGCCGGTATGAAGCAAAGGCATTAAAACCCCATTGCTCACTGAGCCGACCATAACTGTTCAGGCTAATGCCCTGTTTGGTGAAGTAGGGCTGTGCCGACTCATCGGTCGAATCTTCAAAAGCATCCCGGCTGTCCTGAGAGGGGAAATTGACTTTTGACCAGGCATTCGAGGTGTAGTCATAACTGAGCGAACCGTGAATTTTACCAATTTCGGTTTGCGGAGCGCAGGTTTCGGCAGAAATCACGCCACCGGTAAATTCTCCATATTCCGCCCCGATATTACTGTCTAACACGGTCAGTTTGCACAGCAGGTCGGTATTGATGGCAGCGGCCTGTGAATTGCCCATCAGCTGGTTAGGATGATTGGATTGCTGTGCCCCCACCGGATTAATCGTATTGTTGATGGAGAGGCCATTGATCAGAATCTTGTTATCGTAAGCCAATCCGCCATTAATACTGATATCGGCCGCGTTCAGTTCACCTTGCTGCAAGCTGCTGCGAAAGCGGTGACCGAGCTGCACGTTCGGATTCACCTTTAAAAATTCGGTGATGTTCTTGCTGCTATTCGGGCTTTTCTTTAAATCTTCCTGATTATAGACCGTTTTTCCCAGCGCATTTTCATCTTTGGCCTCGACCACAATGGTCGACAGTTTGAGCGAGGGAGATGGGGCGGTGTGTTCTGATTCTTGAATCTGTTCAGCAAAACTAAGGGAGCTGAAGCTACTTAAAATGGCCACAGACAAGCTGGAATAGGCAAAACGCATGAGATGTGTTTTTTGTAAAAGATAATGTAATCGATTATCATTAACTTAATGGGCTTAATCAATAGAAATGAGAATTATTTGCAATAACAGCTTAAATAAACAACAGTGCTGTGCAAAGAAGAATGAATAAAAGAGGAGGAGAAGAGAAATGTAGATGGCGTCCCTACGGGGATTCGAACCCCGGTTACCGCCGTGAAAGGGCGATGTCCTAGGCCTCTAGACGATAGGGACGTTTAGAAGATGGCGGTATCTTATTGATCCGCCACCAAGGTGTCAAGTAGATGCGGGGTGAGTTTGTTTAAAATATAGCAGAACAGTTCCGCGGTCTTTTGTGTGTCGTACAGGGCAGAGTGCGCTTCTTTGCCATCAAATTCAATGCCGGCCTGAATACAGGATTTGGCCAGTACCGTTTGACCGAACATCACTGCGCTTAAGGTTACGGTATCGAGTACGGAAAAGCTATGAAACGGATTCTGGTTTTTGGTACTGGTACGGGCAATGGCCGCCTGTAAAAAGCCCAGATCAAAATGCGCATTGTGGCCGACCAGCACTGCATGAGTACAGTTTTGCTGGCGACGCACTTCATTCACGGATTTAAAAATACGTTTCAGCGCCGTTTTTTCATCTTCAGCCATGGCCATACGCATCGGGTTGAACGGATCAATCCCGATAAAGTCGAGTGAACGACGGTCCAGATTGGCCCCTTCAAACGGATTAATATGCGCATGATAGGCCTGACCCGGAACAAAATGGCCTTCCGCATTAAACACAATCGGAATGGCGGCTATTTCAAGTAAGGCATCGGTTTGCGAATTAAAACCTGCTGTTTCGACATCGACCACAACAGGTAAGAATCCACGGAAACGCTGACCAATTAAAGGTAGAGTTTCGTCTGTCACACTTTTCTCCATTGGATGGTTTGACCGGCATATAGCGGAACAATCTGTTCACCATCCAAATAGTCTAAACTTGCAGGAATCACTTGGTCTTCTTTAACCAGGGTAATCGTACCAGTATTACGCGGCAAACCATAGAAGTCTGCGCCAAAGTGGCTGGCAAAACCTTCTAGGCGGTCCAGTTTACCGACCTGGTCAAAGGCTTGCGCATACAGCTCAATGGCGGTTGGTGCGCTATAGCAGCCGGCACAGCCGCAGGCATTTTCTTTGGCATTTTTAGAATGCGGCGCGCTGTCGGTTCCGAGGAAGAATTTTGGGTTGCCACTGGTCGCCACTTCCAGCAAAGTCTGCTGATGGGTTTGACGTTTTAAAATAGGCAGGCAGTAGAAGTGCGGTTTAACTCCACCAACCAGCATGTCATTGCGGTTAAACAGCAAATGCTGCGGAGTAATGGTAGCCGCTACGTTACGGTCCTGCTCCAGGACAAAGTGTGCTGCTTCGCTGGTGGTGATGTGTTCTAGCACCAGTTTCAGTTTCGGGAACTGTTTTAATAAAGGTGCCAATACTTCATCGAGGAAGCGTTTTTCACGGTCAAAAATATCGACATGCTGATGGGTCACTTCGCCGTGTAACAGCAGCGGCACCTGATGTTCTTCTAACTGTTCAATCACCGCATAGACTTTACGGATGTCGCTGACACCATTGTCCGAGTTGGTGGTCGCACCAGCCGGATACAGCTTGATGGCATTGACATGCTCGGAGTCTTTAATTTTTTTCACTTCGGCTGGCGAAGTCTGATCGGTGAAATACAGTACCATGCGCAGATCAAACGCCACGCCTTCTGGCACATGCGCCATAATGCGTTCACGATAGCTGATCGCTTCTTCCACGGTTTTTACAGGCGGGACAAGATTCGGCATACAGATCGCACGTGCAAACTGTTTGGCAAGATCTGGAACTGTACGTTTTAATGCTAAACCGTCACGTAAGTGAGCATGCCAGTCATCTGGCTGTAAAAGAGTAATCGTATTCAAGGTGATGCCGATCGAAAAATAAATGGAATGATAATCTATAAACCTGACAATGATAACGTCAAATCTAGACAAAAGATGCCTTATATTGAATTAATTTTTATCATTTTGTGTTATTTTTAAGCGACTATAAAAATTATATTTTATGTCAATGGAATACAAATATAAGCTTGTCCAATTGCAATACGACAAGGAAAAAATAGAGGCACTGATTGCCCGGCAACGACGCAGCGCGGGTCAGGTGTTTCCGAAACAGCTGGAACAGGAATTCTGGCAGCAGTATTTGGAGCGGGCCCGGCATAATATTAACCAGTATTTCTGGTCGGGGGTGCTGGTCTATTTTATTCTGACCATGCTGGTCATTCCCGGGGATTACTGGATTATCCAGCCGCAACATTTCTGGCATGATTTTATCCGCTGTCTGCTCGGGCTACTCAATGGTGGCCTGTGTCTGCTGACGCTGTTTTTCTTTGCGCATTATAAAATCCTGCGGCGCTATTTTGCCTATGCCGCCATGGCGCTGGTGTTCTGGGCCATTCTGTCGATGACCTGGCTCACCATGACCGTGTATACCGAAGCACTGAAATATCAGGCCATGATGATCATCTGTATCATTTACATCATGGGCTATGTGCTGACCGGGGTAAAACCATTTCATATGCTGCTGACCGGATTAATGGCGGCAGTCATGACCATGGTCATGCTGTTTACCTTTTACATTCCAATTGATGTGATGGTGATGGTGCGGGTGCTCATCGGCAGCGTAGTGATGGGTTTTTTAATGAGTAAAATGCTGTGTACCCGAGAGCGGATGATCTTTCTGGTGATGCAGCAGGCGAAACTCGGCGAGAAAATTAACCGGATTAACAGTGAAGAATTGCTGCATTTAAGCCAGCATGATGCACTGACCAAAGTGTCGAACCGGCGCAACTTTGATGAAATGCTGAACAGCTATTATGAGCAGGCGCGGCATGATGAACGGCCCTTGTCCTTGCTATTTATTGATGTCGATTTCTTTAAGCTGTTTAATGATTTTTATGGCCATCAAAAAGGTGATGAAGTCATTTCATCAGTGGCCAAGTCCATTAAAGACGCGATCCGGCATATGGATTTTGTGGCGCGTTATGGTGGCGAAGAATTTGTGGTGTTGCTGCCTGAAACCGATGCGCATGGTGCTTATGCGGTGGCGTCAAATATTTTTAGGGCGATTGAACGGCTGGCCATTCCACATGAAAAATCCAGTGTGTCCGATATCATTACTATCAGCCTGGGTTTTACCGTGTATAAAGGCGAGCTCGAGATTTCCAAGGATGATCTGATTAGCCGTGCCGACCAGGCGCTGTACCGGGCGAAAAAACTCGGCCGGAACCAGATTTATTATCAGACCGCGCAGGTCAGCGATATTCTGCAAGGTTTAGAATAAATCCCAAACAGCAAGTACAAAAAAACCGCCCGAAGGCGGTTTTTTCATAGAGACAACTTATTTCTTGTCTTTTAATTGTGGAACAGCAGAACCTGTACCCACGGCCAGTAAACCAGCACCGGTATAAATGCCAAGTTTTTGACGGGTATCGGTAATGTCCAGGTTACGCATGGTTAACTGACCAATACGATCCATTGGCGTGAACATTGAATCACCTTTTTCCATGGTCAAACGCTCAGCTTCATAGGTGAGGTTTTCAGATTCAGTGTTCATAATCGTGTAGTCATTACCACGACGCAGTTCTAAAGTCACTGTACCAGTAATGGCTTTCGCAACCCAACGCTGTGCAGTTTCACGCAGCATCAGTGCTTGAGAATCGAACCAGCGGCCTTGATACAGTAAACGGCCTAAACGTAAACCGTTAATACGGTATTGTTCGATGGTGTCTTCGTTATGAATACCTGTCACTAAACGCTCGTAAGCGATGTGCAGCAGCGCCATACCCGGAGCCTCGTAAATACCACGAGATTTCGCTTCAATGATACGGTTTTCGATCTGATCCGACATCCCCAGACCGTGACGGCCACCAATGCGGTTGGCTTCCAGAATGAACTCTACCGGATCTTCGATACGACGGCCATTCAGTGCAACCGGGAAACCTTCTTCAAAGGTAATTGAAACTTCTTCAGGTGCAATTTCAACGTCATCTTTCCAGAACGCAACGCCCATGATTGGCTCAACAATCTTGATACCGGCATTCAGGTATTCCAGATCTTTGGCTTCGTGCGTTGCACCCAGCATGTTCGAGTCAGTCGAGTAGGCTTTTTCTTTTGACATTTTATAGTCGAAGCCGTTGTCGATCAGGAACTGTGACATTTCTGCACGGCCGCCTAGCTCATCAATAAAGGTCTGGTCTAACCACGGCTTGTAAATTTTGAGCGCCGGGTTGGTCAGTAAGCCGTAACGGTAGAAACGCTCGATGTCGTTACCTTTATAGGTTGAACCATCACCCCAGATGTTCACGTCATCTTCTTTCATGGCAGTAACCAGCATGGTCCCGGTAACTGCACGGCCTAGTGGTGTGGTGTTGAAGTAAGGCACACCACCTGTTGAAATGTGGAACGCGCCACACTGAATTGCAGCAATACCTTCAAGTGCAAGCTGTAAACGGCAGTCGATTAAGCGTGCTTTTACTGCGCCATAGGCTTCCGCTTTCTTCGGAATAGCATCGTAATCATCTTCATCTGGCTGACCCAAGTTTGCTGTGTAGGCATAAGGTTCAGCGCCTTTTTGTTTCATCCACAATAAAGCAGCAGAAGTATCTAGACCACCAGAGAAGGCGATACCCACTTTTTTGCCTACTGGTACGCTTTGCAAGATCGTTGCATTATCAGTCATTGCGAGTCCTAACTTATGAATATAGGCAACCAAAATGGTGGCCAAGGAGAATTCTAAAATGGCGCTATTGTAGCACTTTTCCGAAACGATGTTTTCTGAAAAATTTGCTTTCTGAAAAAAGTTAGACTTTTTTTCATCGGTTTCAGTTTATTTTCGGCCACAGCAGCCCATTCCTGGCTTGAGTATGATAGAACAATTTATATCCACAGAGAGGAAATGCCGATGCAGCCCAATGTCACACCGCCCCCATTGATCTCCAACAATAACCGCAATGAAACCCTGGCGCTGGTTCATGGTATTTATGCCGGTTTACTCAGTTTTAGTGCGGTGGTGTTCCTGTATCTGGAATATCAGCAGCGCAGTATTGCCACAGTCAATTTAGTGATTGTGATGGCCTTGATGCTGCTGTTGATTTATCTGAATATCAGCGCCTGTTTAAAAGTGAAACGGGGCGATGGTGAAGGACGCACACTGTCGCGTATTTTGGCCGTGCTAATGTTATTAAGCTTTCCAATTGGCACGGTGCTCGGTGCAATTGCACTATGGAAAAGCAGCAGCAAGCAGTGGCAGAACTGACATTGGCAGTTTGTCATGATAATTTTTTGAAAATGCCATAAACAAATAATAAAAAATCGCTACAGTATTATGCAACAAGTTGCAAAGCCAGCGTACAGGAATACATGATGACAACAAGCTATGCACATCTGCTCAGTCCATTACATTTAGGTTTTACTACCCTGAAAAACCGGGTGGTGATGGGGTCCATGCATACCGGTCTGGAAGACCGTTTTTATAATTATCCGAAACTGGCGGCCTATTTTGGTGAGCGTGCCAAAGGCGGCGTTGGCCTGATTATTACGGGCGGGATTTCCCCGAACCGTCAGGGCTGGTTATTACCGGCCGGCGGCACCATGAATACCTTGGGGGATATTGCACCGCATCGACTGGTGACACATGCGGTACATAAGCATGGCGCCAAAATCCTGTTGCAGATTCTGCATGCCGGCCGTTATGGCTATCAGCCTTTTGTGGTGTCGGCTAGCCCGATTAAATCGCCAATTTCACCATTTAAACCGCGCCAACTCAGCGATAAACAGATTTTAAACACCATTCAGGACTATGTGAAAACCGCCAGTCTGGCCAAAAAAGCCGGTTATGATGGCGTGGAAATCATGGGTTCTGAAGGCTATTTGCTAAACCAGTTTTTAAGCCGTCATGTCAATCAGCGTAATGACCGTTGGGGTGGCCCGATTGAAAACCGAATGCGCTTTGCTGTGGAAATTGTCAAAGCCATTCGTGCAGAAATTGGCGATAAGTTTATTATCTGTTTCCGTCTGTCGATGCTGGATCTGGTACATGATGGCAACACTATGGATGAAGTCATCACGGTAGCCAAAGCTTTGGAACAGGCCGGTGTGACTTTACTGAATACCGGTATTGGCTGGCATGAAGCGCGTATTCCGACCATTGTGACTTCGGTGCCGCGCGCGGCATTTGTGGATTACACCGCAGCCGTGAAACAGCAAGTGTCGATTCCGGTGATTGCTTCTAACCGGATTAATATGCCAGATACGGCCGAAGAAATTCTGGCAGCGGGCAAAGCCGACATGATTCAGATGGCGCGTCCTTTACTGGCCGATGCTTTCTGGGTCAATAAAACCGCCACCAACCGGGTCGATGAAATCAATACCTGTATTGCCTGTAATCAGGCCTGTCTGGATCATACCTTTAAAAACCAGCGCGCCACCTGTCTGGTCAATCCGCGTGCTGCTTATGAAACCGAACTGGTCTATGTCAAAACCAAACAGCCAAAACGGATTGCCGTGGTGGGTGGTGGAGTCGCTGGTATGTCTGCTGCAACGGTGGCTGCAGGCCGTGGTCATCAGGTGACATTATTTGAAGCCAATGCCGATGTCGGCGGGCAGTTTAATCTGGCCAAAGTGATTCCGGGCAAAGAAGAATTCCACGAAACCATCCGCTATTTTAAGGTGCAGCTGGAAAAAACTGGCGTAGATGTACGTCTGAATACCAAAGTTAACCGCGAGCAGCTGGAACGTGAAGGTTTTGAGGAGGTGATTGTTGCCACTGGTGTGGTGCCACGTACACTCAATATTCCGGGCAGCGATTTACCCCAAGTTCTGTCTTATGCCGAAGTGCTGAATGGCGCGCCTGTCGGTCATAAAGTGGCGGTAATTGGCGCTGGCGGCATTGGCTTTGATGTGTCCGAGTTTTTATTAAAACCGGAGCAGCAGCCACAGCCGCAACCTGTGGAGGACTGGAAACGCGAGTGGGGCGTCGATTTAAATCCACACTATGTATCTGAAGGCGGTATGCAGGCACCGGAAATTCATCCCCCTGTGCGTGAAATTTATTTGTTGCAGCGTAAAACCACGCCATTGGGTGCCGGCTTAGGTAAAACCACCGGCTGGGTGCATCGTGCACAACTGAAAAAGCACGGCGTACGCATGTTGCGCGGGGTGCAATATAAAGCCATTGGTGATGAAGGTTTGTGGGTAGAAATGGATGGCCATGACCAGTTATTGCGGGTCGATACTGTGGTGGTCTGTGCCGGGCAGGAATCTGTTAAAGAGATTATGCCGGCAACTGGCCAGCAGACCTTGGCGCAGTATCACATTATTGGCGGGGCAAAACTGGCAGCGGAACTGGATGCCAAGCGCGCCATTCGTGAAGGTGCTGAATTGGCCGCCAAACTTTAAACATTTGATGAAACAATATTCATTTGAGTCACTTGAATGTAATTTTTACTTGTCAGATGGAAAAAAGCTTCGTATTATGGCGCACATGGAAGCGTGGCAGAGCGGTTTAATGCACCGGTCTTGAAAACCGACGAGGGTGTGAGTCCTCCGTGAGTTCGAATCTCACCGCTTCCGCCAAATTTTAAGATAAGCCCTTGTATTTGCAAGGGCTTATTTTTTGTCTGTAGTTTTACCCCTCAACCTACCCCTCATCAAATTTTGGATTGGATTGATTTCTTTTGGTAGTATTTGGAAGATTAAGGAATATAGTTTAATAAGCTGTATTTAAATCTAACTAAATTCTTATTCAAACATTTTTTAATTATTAATATTTTCACTCCCCATTTATTTAGCTTGCTTGACGCTCTACAGCGTGCAGATTATCCTTAGTCTGCTGACCTACATCGTCAGCGGGTTTTGACAGACCCATTAACAAAGACAATATGTGAAATCTGATTTTGCATGTTGTGGACCCGTTCGTCCCCCTTCTTTGCGGTAGGGCGGAGGGGGGACGCGCTTGCGCGTGCTGGTTTCTTTGTTACCAGTCTGTCAACCCTCTTTCGTTCTGCCACCATCAATTGACAGTGATTTGGCAGGATTCTTTTAAAACAAAGGAGTACGCCATGCGCTTACATCAATACTGTCTTTTATATTTCTCTTTTTTATGTGTGCCCGATCTACACCACAGGGGTAATGTGACCTGATGCTGTGTATTTCATGCATTGCTGTGTCGATCACTTTCTAAGAATAAAACTTTTTCAATTACATATTACCGATATGAAGATGAATCTCTCATGCTGTTTTGAGGGGCGTAGATTTGTGTGCTTTATCGTCTATAACACTTCAAAAAAACATAGATATTCATTCCAATATTTATGACATGGGGAACACTGTGTCTGATTAAGACCAAGACCAGTGATGCCTATAAAAAAGAGAAAATGATGATGTTTAAAACTTTCCTAAAAACGACCCTGATTTCATCACTACTTGCAGGCGCATCATTGGCGCAGGCAGGCTGGTTTGCACAAGCCAGTGAATCCTACCTTGTTCAAGCACGTCATACAGGCGGTGGGGTTTATCAATGTCTTTATAAAACCAATCCTGGCAACCGTGGTTGGCGTAATTTCACGGTGAACTTTCAAGGTGGTTGTCCACGTTTTGTTCACTTTAATGCGCAGAATGGTCAAGTCACTGTGCCCAACTAAATGAGGGGAATATTCAAATGACCCAAAAAACCATATTGGGCTTGGCGGCAATCTTAGCCCTGACCTTGATCAGCATCGCAGGCTTCTATTTCTTTAGCCCTAAGCACGCAACTGAAAAAACGGTTCCAGCCAACACTTCTGAGGTCAGCTCTGCACAACCTTTAGAATCCGCCAGTTCAGAAGCAGTATCCACTGAGATTGCAGCAGCAGAAGTGGATGGGATCGATGTAAAAGAATTGACCACGGGAAGCAAAAGTCTGAGTTCATCAGATCATGAACCTGAGCTGCTGAGTTTTGAGTTTAATCAAAACCTTAAGGTGGTGGATACCTTACTGTCGATGCTGCCTTATGATGAACTGCCTGAATTTGAGCAGGACAATATAGACAAGTATCAGCGCTATATCTTTGCCAAAGCTGCAAAAGATACAGGTAAATCAGTGCAAGACTTTAGCTTGCAAGAACATGGCGCACTGGAGTCGGAGCAAGCGGGTAATCGCTACTACGTCTATAAATTTGATAACGGCACAGACTGTGAAATCCATCTGGCCAGCATTGACTTAAATACAGGCGATTATGGCGTGAGCTATAACTACTGCTAAGGATGAACTTGATGAAGCAACTTTTAAAACCCTTGCTCTTCGCAGTGACTACAACGACAGGCATCATGTTGAGTGGCTGTAATGCTGGCCTTGATCCAAACACGTTTACGGTCGAACTCGATGTAATTGATACCAGTAACTGGTATGCCCAAAATCAATCCGCTACGGTATTGACCATCCGTTCCAATATTGCAGAGCCTATCGATGTCAGCCATGTTTCTGTCAATCATGGACAATGTCGTTATGAAGGCTATCGTCGATCATTGGAATATCCGCAGCATTTTAAGATGGGGCAACGTTTAAGACTAAAATTAACAGACTGTAGCTACAGTAATGTGGTGCAGGTTGATGTCGAAACAGATAAAGGCACTGCAAGCTATAGCTTTCAATAACCGTCTTGCATTCTAAATGTTAAAACACAGCATTTAAATTTAGATGAAACACCAAATCAAACCGTGTCCTCAATGGGCACGGTTTTTTTATGCCCTCAATTCAGCTTTTCGTACCCAATTCATTTAACAAGGAATATTCAATGTCCTTAATTCAATGCCCCTATTGTCAGTCCACCCATGTCAGACAGACTGATTCAAGTCATGCAAACGCCAACTATTTCGAACAACTGCAACGCTGTATTTCACCGACACAGATGGCGCTGTTCGGCATGCAACTTGCCAAAAAGGCAGGATTCCCGCCTTTTACAGGCGCAGCCATCGGTGTTGTGGTGGGTGGTGTATTGGTTATTGTCAGTCAGTACTGCTATGAAAAATTTTACAGCAATGCCGAGCAGTATCTCTGTTTGGATTGCCAACAAGCGTTTGCATGGGTGCCGTAATCGCATCTCTGACTTTACACGGTTACATCTTTGAATAGATGGATTGTTTAAACCCTTACAGCACATTTCTACATCTTACATCTTTCACTTTTATTTGAGGAATAATCAAAATGGCACATCAACTTGAAAACATGGCGTATGTCGGACAAACCCCGTGGCATGGTCTGGGCAATCAACTTAGCCAAAACCAACCGATTGAAGTCTGGGCCAAGCAAGCAGGTATGGACTGGCGCATTGAATCATCCAATGTCAGCTACATGGCTCAAAACTCACGTGGACAAAGCATCATCATGCCGTATGAAGAACAACGGGTACTGTACCGTTCAGATACGCATGCTCCTTTATCGGTGGTGAGTCAGCGTTATCAAGAAGTCCAACCGATGGAAATTCTGGAATTCTACCGTGATCTGACTGAGCAATCAGGCTTTGAACTGGAAACTGCAGGTGTCTTAAAGGGTGGGAAAAAGTTCTGGGCCTTGGCACGTACAGGGCAAACCGCAGAATTGAAAGGTGGGGATGTCAGCAATGGCTATATCCTGCTGGCAACCGCATGTGATGGTACTTTAGCCACCACTGCACAATTCACCAATATCCGTGTGGTGTGTAACAACACTTTAGCCATTGCCTTACGAGGACAGAGTTCCAATGCAGGCGTGGTCAAAGTACCGCACAGTACTAAGTTTGATGCCGAAAAAGTCAAAGATCAACTCGGTATTTCAGTGAAAACATGGTACGACCATATGTATGAAATGAAACAACTCACCCAACGTAAAGTCACTCAGAAAGAAGCAGCAGCTTATTTTGATGCGGTATTTAACAATAATAGCCTAAGTGCGATGGAACAGGAGGATAACATTATTCAGTACTACCGTAATGTTGCATCCCAAGCCAATCCACAACCCAATAAAACTGAACCGAATGGACGTGCCATGACCAAAGTCATGAATATGTTTAATGGGCAGGGACGTGGAGCAGACTTATCTTCAGCCAAAGACACCGCCTATGGACTACTTTGTGCAATTACAGAATTTGTGGATCATGAACGTCGTGCGATGAGTACCGATCACCGCCTTGATTCTGCTTGGTTTGGTGCAGGGGCAGCATTGAAACAACGGGGATTGGAGCAGGCTTTACATTTAGCCGCTTAAGCTTGATTTAATCTTTAGACTTTATCATTAGAGCATCTGATCAGCACGATCATGTGTCCTCCTCATTAACGATCCCTCTTTGCCACATCTTCGGATGTGGCTTTTTTTATGCCGTTTTAAAATCAATGATAGAAGGATAAACCCATGAATCAGATTATAAACCCAACAGTAACGTCTCAATCTCAGTATTTACCAACTATAGCCAATGACAAGCCTAAACAAAGTCAATCAGGTTCAAAACGCAGCTTAAATGCCAAACGTCTGATCAACACCAAACAACTGGACTATCAGGCATGGCTGGAAGTGCGTAAACAGGGAATAGGCAGCAGTGATGCCGCAGCTGCCTGTGGCTTGAATCCTTATATGTCGATGCTGGAACTGTGGATGATTAAAACAGGACGGGTACAGCAAAATATTGAAGATGAAAGCTCAGGACATGCACCTTTATATTGGGGCAAGCAGTTAGAACCCTTGGTCGCAGAATACTACAGCATGCACACCAATAATAAAGTCCGTCGGGTCAATGCGGTACTGCAGCACCCTGATCCTGATAAAGCATTTATGTTGGCGAACTTGGATTATGCCATAGTGGGCAATGAAGACGTACAAATCCTAGAATGCAAAACCGCGGGGGAATATGGTGCCAAACTGTGGAAGGAGGGTGTACCTCTGTATGTGCTGTGTCAGGTACAACATCAACTGGCGGTGACAGGCAAGCAAGCGGCACATATTTGTGTGTTGCTGTGTGGACAGGAAACAAAAATCTACAAAGTCAGTCGTAACGAAGCTTTGATTGAACAGATCATTCAGGCAGAACGATTATTTTGGGAATGTGTTGAAAATGACGTTCCACCAGCAGTGGATGCCAGTGAATCGGCAGCCAAAGCTTTACAGCAGCTCTATCCTGAACATACCCCGCTCAGTTGTGTTGATCTAACGGAGGTCGAACTTGCCAATGAACTGTTTGATCAGCTAATAAAGGAAAAACAGCAGATTGAACAACACCAAAGCCAGTTTGATCTACTCAAACACCGAGTTCAGGCACTGATGCAGGAACATGAACGTGCCGTATTTCAGCAAGGTTCAGTGACATGGAAGAAGAGCAAGGACAGTATCAGCCTAGACATCAAATCCTTACTTCAGCACCAACCTGAACTCATTCAACAGTACTCACTGCAGAAAGCAGGCAGTCGTCGTTTCAACATTTATCACGATTAGCTCAAAACTTAGAGTTAATCACTCAGCAGGAAGCAATCTGAAGTCCCGTGCAGCCCTGCATGGGATTTTTTTATGCCGATTTTATTTTAAGCAAACAGTGCAACACTTCTAAACATCTCAACGACAGAGGAATTTCAACATGATTAAAGGTTTAGCAATCACACCACCCATCTTGGGACGGATCAGTATTGGCCGTGTAATAGAAAAGAATGGCAAGCGTCTGCCAGAGAAAGACGATCAGTTCACCATTACCAGTCAAATACAGGGTAAGGACGGTTGGATTAAACACCCCTTGGATGAGCAATTGCGTAGTCAAGCACCGAATCAAAAGCTGCGTAGCATCCCTGTACGTATGATCTTCAATGACCCTGAACTCAATCTTCGAGCTGAATATAGTTTATTTGACCGACAGACAGGTCGCCCGATTTGTGTGGGGAATGGTCAAACCTGCCAACGTATGACATCACAAGGTGTAGAGCAACATCCTTGTCCATCCCCCGATTTATGCCCACTTGGACAAGGCGGACATTGCAAGCCTTATGCACGCCTGCATGTCAATTTAGGTGAAGCCGATGAGTTTGGGACTTTTATTTTCAGAACTACAGGCTTTAACAGCATTCGCACTTTGGCTGCACGTTTGAATTACTACCATGCAGCTTCAGGTGGATTGTTGTCGTGTTTACCATTGCAGCTCACCTTGCGTGGAAAAAGTACCACCCAAAGCTATCGTCAGCCCGTGTATTACGTGGATTTAACGTTACGGGAAGGAGTGGATTTGCAAACAGCAATTCAGACGGCTAAGGAGATTGACCAACAGGGAAAACAGGCAGGGTTTGATCAGGCGGCATTAGATCAGATTGCACGGCAGGGTTTTGCCAATGCCAAATTTGAGGTGCATGCAGAGGAGGGGATGGAATTGCTAGAGGAGTTTTACCTACACAGTGACAGTTCTGTAGATACAGAGCATTCAGCGCAATTGGGCTATGTGCAGGAGATTCAGCAAGGTTTAAAGCAGAGTGTGCAGGCAGTGAATTGAGCACAGTTGAATTATCTAGTCAGCTTGGTAAGTCAATTAATGGATTCTGAACAAGTTGGCTAGTCACTAATTGAAGGGAGCTTTGGCTCCCTTAATTTTTTTGTTATTCAGGAGTGATAATGCAGGCTTCAAAAATAGCGATCAGTCCATCTAGCCGGCAGTTGAATCCATCAATATTGGCCTGAATCCAGACTTCCTTATTGTTAATTTTACTCCACTGTACCCCATAGCCGCAGTGAGCAAGTAGGTGTTCAAAGAAGATACGCTGGGTGCGTCCATTGCCTTCACGAAATGGGTGAATCACGTTGACTTCACAATAAAAATCAGCGATTTTTTGGATAAGTACTGGTTTGGCTAAACCTTGAAAATAGTGCTGCTGCTCAAGTTGCTTGAAGAGCTTATTGGCTTCAATTTCAATACGCGGGAAGGTACAAAAGCGGGTATCGCCTTTGGCAATATCCACTTGTCTTAGTTCACCTGCCCAGGCATACAGGTCTGAAAAGAGCTGAAAGTGAATGGATTGCAGGTATTTGAGATCGTAAGGTGGCTCCGCATACTCAATGCGTGTGCTGGCATACTCAGTCAACTCCAGTTCTGCCTGTTGCAGAATTTCAGCATCCTGAATGTTCAGTTTGTTTTTGAGGACGTCCGAGTCGGGGTAACAGTAAATGCTGTCACCCATTTCACCATATTTATCCATAAGGAAGCCTGATCACGATTCCGAGGTCTGTGAGAATTTCTTATATTTCTGTAGAATCTGAGCTTTACTTAATGCCGGTGCGGTTGAGGACGGGTTAATGCCTTCCAGCTTTAAACTGGCTTGATAATTCTGCAAGCGCGTAGCTTGGATATATTTTTTTTTCTGTTCGAGAGTGTTTAGCATTTCGGAATTTCCTTGAACAAAGGTAATGTAAGCCTAGTTTAGCAGATGGGCTTATAAATAGGCACGGCTTTCAAAAGCAGGGTTGTAGCGTTATGGTGGATGAACCTTCTATGAGAAAAATCTGAAACCAGACGACAAAATTTGTCGCTTAACTCTCATGCAATAAATGAATAATCAACAATCTGCTTTTAAATAATATAATATTATCCAACAGTTAAAAAATTATCAGTATTATCTCTAGCAACCGAAGTGTCGCCAGATACTGATCACAGATAAGAATTCAGGAATTGATTCACCACTATGACCAACAA
Organism: Acinetobacter sp. Q186-3; assembly: GCF_013420655.1. NCBI lineage: Bacteria > Pseudomonadati > Pseudomonadota > Gammaproteobacteria > Moraxellales > Moraxellaceae > Acinetobacter > Acinetobacter sp. Q186-3. The sequence goes on from NZ_VOXS01000005.1 coordinate 76,213, forward strand.
TAACTTTTCACAAATCGCTTCTTTCATCTGGTCGGTTGCCGACCTGCTGCGTGGTGACTTCAAACAATCGCAATATGGTCGCATCATTCTGCCATTTACCTTGTTACGTCGTCTGGAATGTGTACTGGAAGAAAGCAAGGCGGCGGTACTGGCAGAACATGAAAAAGTCTCCAAGCTGAATCTGCCAGAAGAAGCTCAAGAAAAGTTATTGCTGCGTGCCACCAATGGTCTAGCCTTCTTTAACACCTCCCCAATGGATCTTAGCAAAATGGGACAGAGTGACATCAAGGCCAACTTAAGCACTTATGTGCAAAGTTTCTCTAAAGATGCCCGTGAGATTTTTGAATACTTCAACTTCATCGAATTTGTCGGCCTCCTCGATGATGCCAACCTTTTGTATAAAGTCGTGCAAAAGTTTGCCACCACGGATCTGAGTCCAAAGAGCGTATCCAACCATGACATGGGTTTGGTGTTTGAAGAACTGATCCGTCGTTTTGCTGAAGGTTCCAATGAAACGGCCGGGGAACACTTTACCCCGCGTGACATTGTACGTCTGACCACGGCACTGGTGTTTATGGAAGATGATGACGTGCTGACCAAAGACGGCATTATCCGTACCATTTATGACCCGACTGCGGGAACAGGCGGCTTCCTGTCTTCAGGTATGGAATATCTGCATGAGCTGAACCCGAATGCGGTGATGCGTGCCTTTGGTCAGGAACTCAATCCGGAATCCTACGCCATCTGTAAAGCCGACATGCTGATCAAAGGCCAGGACGTGAGCCGGATTAAACTGGGTAACACGCTGTCGAATGATCAACTCTCGGTCGATCAGTTTGACTACATGCTGTCGAATCCACCCTTTGGCGTGGACTGGAAAAAGATCGAACAGGACATCAAGGACGAGCATGAACACAAAGGCTTTGATGGCCGTTTCGGTGCAGGCTTGCCACGGGTATCGGATGGTTCACTATTATTCCTGATGCACCTGATCAGCAAGATGCGTGATGCCAGCAGTACCGAGAGCGGTAGCCGCATCGGGATTATCCTGAATGGTTCACCATTGTTTACCGGTAGTGCAGGCAGTGGTGAAAGCGAGATCCGTCGCTATATTTTAGAAGCCGACTTGCTGGAAGCCATTATTGCCTTACCGAACGATATGTTCTACAACACCGGGATTGCCACCTATATCTGGGTACTCAGCAATAAAAAAGCCGCTGAACGTAAAGGCAAGGTACAGCTGATCAATGCCTCAAACCTCAGTACCAAAATGCGTAAGTCGCTGGGTTCAAAACGTAATTATCTGACTGAAGCTGAAATTGCCACCATTACCCAGAACTATGGTGCATTTGTCGCAGTAGATACTTTGGCAAATGATGGCGAAACCGAACAGCAAAAACCATTCGCCAGCAAAATCTTTGACAGTCATGAATTTGGCTACCGTCGCGTGACCATTGAACGTCCATTACGTTTATCGGCACAGATTACGGATAACGCGATTGCTGCATTACGCTTTGCCCCGAAACCGTTTAATGCCGTGATGCAAAGTATCGATGCGCAATTGGGCACAGCCTTTGGTACAACGTGGACAGCAGAAACTTATGGTCAGTTGCAGGACGTTGCGCTTGAAGTTCGTGCCCTGATTAAAGCCGAGTTCCCTGAGCTAAAAGAAAAAGACATTAAAGAGGTGCTGGACAGCAAAATCTGGCTGTTCCAGAAAGCCCTGATGGAAAAAGCCCAAGCTTTACAGGAGGTGATTGGCACTGAGCAGTTTGATGACTTTAACCAGTTTGATGACGTGTTGAAAAAAGGCCTGAAGCAGACCGACATCAAGTTGGATGCTAAAGAGAAGAAGCAGCTGTTAGATGCCATTACCTGGAAGAATCCGGAAGCGGAACCAGTGATTAACAAGGTCGTGAAACAGGCAGAAAATCCACTGTATGGCCAGTTTAGCTACCAAGGCAAAGTGGTGGAGTTTGTGCAGGATGGCGACTTGCGTGATGCGGAGAACATTGCGCTGAATCCAAAGGTCAGCACCACGGAACTGATTGAAGATTACTTTAAACGTGAAGTACAGCCACACGTGCCGGATGCCTGGATCAATGCCGACAAGCGTGATGAGAAAGATGGCGAGATTGGCATTGTCGGTTATGAAATTCCGTTTAACCGTCATTTCTACGTGTACCAGCCACCACGTGATTTAAGCGAGATTGATGCGGATCTGGATGCGGTGAGTGCCGAGATTATGCAGCTGCTACAAGAGGTGCATTCATAATGGCAAAGTATCAGGCGTATACGGAATATAAGGATTCAGGGGTTGAGTGGTTGGGGGAGATCCCTCGCCATTGGGATTCAAAACCTTTGAAATATTTATGCACTTACAATGATGAGGTTTTACCTGAAACAACAGCTAAAGATGCAGAGATTCAATATATTGATATTGGTAGTGTTTCAGCAGTTGATGGTATTTCTAAAATTGAAATAATGATTTTTAAGGATGCACCGTCACGAGCTAGACGTATCGTTAGAGATGGTGATGTGATTGTTTCAACAGTTCGCACCTATTTAGAAGCAATAGCACCTATTAACAATCCTCCTGAAAATCTAATCGTTTCAACAGGGTTTGCTGTTATTCGTCCTAATCAATACTTGTATAAAAGTTTCGCATCATATTGTTTAAGGGCTAAAGGGTTTATCAAAGAAGTTGTGGCTCGTTCAGTAGGTGTAAGCTATCCAGCTATTAATTCATCTGATTTGGTGAATATTACTATCCCAAGTATTGAATATGTAGAACAAGTAAAAATCGCCAATTTCCTCGACCATGAAACCGCACAAATTGACTCTTTAATTGCCAAACAAGAAAAGCTGATTGAACTGCTCAAAGAAAAGCGTCAAGCAGTAATTAGCCATGCCGTGACCAAAGGACTCGATCCAAATGTTCCGATGAAAGATTCGGGTGTGGCATGGTTAGGGGAAGTGCCGGAGCATTGGGATGTAAGTAAGTTTGCTTATTTAAAGCAAGTCCTAACAGACTATACAGCAAATGGTTCATTTGCTGATTTAAAAGCAAATGTACAATATCTAGATGAGCCTTCTTTTGCTCGGTTAGTGCGACTAACTGATTTGAGAAAGGATTTAGCCAATACAGATGGAGTATGGGTAAATAAAAAATCTTATGAATACTTAAAAAAATCTGCACTTTATGGAGGTGAGTTTCTCTTAGCTAACGTAGGTGCTTATGCTGGTCTATTTTATCAGATGCCTTTTGATAAAGGTTATGCATCCTTAGCTCCAAATATGTTTATGGCCAAGTTTAATCAGTCTAAAGTATCTAGAGAGTTTATGGCATATGTAGGGCAATCCATACCCGTTTCTAGTCAATTGAGGTTAAGTGCTACTGCATCATCAGCTCAACCTAAATTAAATAAAGATGATTTTAAAGCTGTGAGGTTTGTTTATCCAGGTTTAAAGGAGCAACAAAAAATTGTTGATTATTTAGATCAGGAGCTAAAACAAATCGATATCTTATTAAAGAAACAGGAACAAGCAATTTCATTAATGCAAGAACGCCGAACCGCCTTAATCTCAGCCGCAGTTACCGGCAAGATTGATGTTCGTAATTGGCAAGCGCGAATGGTTGCTGGTGCACAGACGGAGTTAAGCGCATGAGTCTAGACGCCACCCGCGAAAGCATTTTCCAGAACGATATTATTCAACAGATGCTGGCTCAAGGCTGGCAACTTGGTACGCCACAAGGCTACAACCGTGAAACCGCCTTGTATGAGCAGGACGTACTGGATTTTGTGCAACATACCCAAGCACAAGACTGGCAGAAGTTCCAGCGCATTTTTCCCAATGATACCGAACGGCATTTTCTAGAAGCCGTGGTTGCCCAGCTGAAGAAAGCCGACATCAATGCCACTGATGAACAGTCACGTAGCTATGGCACTTTAGGTGTGCTGCGTCATGGCGTGAAAACCCGCAGCGCACGGTTTTTCCTCTGTCAGTTTAAACCTGAACATGCGCTGAATCCGGATACCTTAGCCAACTACAAGAAAAACATCTGCCGCATTGTACCGGAACTGGTGTATAGCCCCTATGCCACCGCTGCCGAGTTACAGAACATGGGCAAACAGGCCAAGAAGTGGCGCATTGACCTGGTACTGTTTATCAACGGCTTTCCGGTGGCGACACTGGAACTCAAGTCCGAGTTTAAACAGGCGGTGCAGAATGCCATGTTGCAGTACAAACGCACCCGCTTGCCGAAAGATCCAGAAACCAACAAGCCTGAACCCTTGCTGATGTTTAAGCGTGGCGCATTGGTGCATTTTGCTGTCAGTCAGTATGAAGTCTATATGGCGACCCAACTGGCCGGAGAAGATACCTTCTTCCTGCCCTTCAATAAGGGCACGCAGGATGGTGGCGCAGGCAATGACGTGCCGGAAGACCAGAATCAGTATGCTACGGCCTATCTGTGGAATGAGGTCCTCACCCCAGACAACCTGCTGAATATCATTGGACGCTTTGTCCATCTGCAAATTGAAGAAAAAGAAGACTGGGAAGGACGCAAGTACAAAAAAGAACTGCTGATCTTCCCACGTTACCACCAATGGAATGTGGTCACCAAACTGATCAATGCCGCCTTAGAGGAGGGCACTGGGCAGAAATATTTGATTCAGCACAGTGCAGGTTCAGGTAAGTCCAACTCGATTGCCTGGACAGCACATCAGCTGTCGACCCTGTACGATCAACACAATCAGAAACTGTTTGATTCGGTGATTGTAGTCACTGACCGTACCATTCTGGATGCCCAGCTACAGGATACCATCTACCAGTTTGAACATGCCGATGGCGTGGTCGGACGCATCAATAATAAAGAAGGCGATGGCTCCAAATCGGAAAAACTGGCCAAGGCACTGGAAACCTCACAGCCGATTATCATTGTGACCATCCAGACTTTCCCCTTTGTACTGCGTGCGATTGAAAACAGCACCAACCTAAAACAGCGACGTTATGCAGTGATTGCCGATGAAGCGCATTCTTCACAAAGCGGCTCTACGGCACGACAGCTGAAAGAAGTGTTGATGCTGGAAGAGCGCGAAGAGGATGCTGAACTGTCTTCGGAAGATATTCTGGATGCGTTGGTGGCTGCACGTAAGGGCAGTAATAACCTCAGCTATTATGCCTTTACCGCGACACCGAAAGACAAAACCCTGCAACTGTTTGGCCGTGTCCCCAATCCTGAACTACCGCCATCCAAGCAGAACAAGCCGGAAGCTTTCCATGTCTACTCCATGCGCCAAGCCATTGAAGAAGGCTTTATTCTGGATGTGCTAAAAAACTATACCAACTATAAAGTGGTGTATAAGCTCAAACAGAAAATTGAAGAAGCCGACAAACAGGTCGATGCCAAAAAAGCCAAGATCAGGCTGAATCAATGGGTACGCCTGCATGACCACAACATTTCCCAGAAAGTGAAAGTTATTGTCGAGCATTTTAAAAATAACGTGATGGGCTTATTGGGTGGACAGGCCAAAGCCATGGTAGTGACCAGCTCGCGTAAGGAAGCAGTACGTTACAAGCTGGCCTTTGATAAATACGTGTCTGAGCAAGGCTACAAGTCCATTCAGGCCATGGTCGCCTTCTCCGGTGAGGTTGAGTTTAATGACAAGGATACCGACAGCAGTGGCTTAGTCGGGCAGACCTTTAACGAACGCAACATGAACCCGGGGCTAAAAGGACGGGAAATGCGCAAGGCCTTTGACAGTGATGATTATCAGGTGATGCTGGTGGCCAACAAGTTCCAGACTGGCTTTGACCAACCGAAACTGTGTGCCATGTACGTGGACAAGAAACTTGGCGGTGTGGAATGCGTACAGACCTTATCACGCCTGAACCGCACCTATCCAGGTAAGGCGGAATCTGGCACCTTTGTATTGGATTTCTTTAACGAGCCTGAAGATATCCTGGCGGCCTTCCAGCCATATTATCAAACCGCAGAACTGGCCGATGTCTCTAATCCGGATCAGATCTTTGACCTGTTTGAAAAACTGAAAGCCAGCAAGATCTTCCTGTGGACTGAAGTTGAACAGTTTGTCGAAGCCTTCTTTACCAAGAACAAATCCAATGCCGCGATCAGTAACATCTGCAAACCGGCAGTTGAACGCTGGCAGAAACGTTATAACCAAGCGATTGAGGCCTATAACACCACCCGCGATATGCTGGAGCGTTGCAAGAAAACTAATGATGCGGTGCTGATTGCCAATGCCGACAATGCCTTTAAAGAGGCCAAGCTGGAAAAAGACAAGCTGGAGATCTTTAAAAAGGACTTGGGCAGCTTTACCCGTTTCTACGAGTTTATGTCACAGATCGTGGACTACGATGACAAAGAACTGGAAAAACTCAGCCTGTATGCGCGTAACCTGCGTCCATTGCTGCGTGAAACCGCGACCCAGGATGATGAAGTGGATCTGAGTAATGTCAGCATGAGCCATTACCGCCTGTCCAAGATCCGTCAGCAGGACATCAAGCTGAAAGAAGATGCCGAAGATTTCAAGCTGGAGCCGGGCAATGACCTGGGGGCAGCCAAGCCACGTGACAAGAAGGAAGAGTTCCTGTCACAGATCATCGAGCGCCTGAATGAGGTGTTTATCACCGATAACCTGACCGATAAAGACATGCTGAACTATGCCTATACGGTACGTGACAAGCTGGCGGAAAATGAGATTGTGATGAAGCAGATCGCCAACAATACCCGTGAACAGGCCATGCTGGGTGATTTCCCGAAAGCGATGGATGATGCCATTCTTGGCAGTAGTGCGGCACATCAGGAACAGATGATGCAGTTGCTGTCTGATCCGGCGAAAGCCAGCATCTTTGCACGGGTGATCTTTGATATGTTGAGCAGTCCAAGATGACCGCTATATTAACCAAGGGGGTCAGTTTTTAAATGCCGTTAGGGGGGCATTTTTACACTGCCGCTAACAATTTATTACAATCGGGTCAGAAGGCATTCCGCAAACGGCTGGTTAAGCCCAGAAGCCTTTGAACAGAAATATTTTAAGAATTTAGAGGGATTTGTTGTCCACGATACTGTCTAGGATCACTTCAAGCATTTCTGCAAAAGTTGAAGGTTGTATTCCGACAAGTCGTTTAAACTGCTGGCTTGGCAGTGTTTTTACTTTTGAGTAGTTCATGCAACAATGATAACCGAATATGGCTTATTGATCGGTACGAAAAATAATCACTAAATTGGTCGTTTTTTGATTTATGCAAGAGGTCTATGAAAAAAACTACTACAAGATAGTAATTAAAACTCACATAAAAATAAACTTTATTGGGGATTTTTTACTAACTACTGAATAATTCAAAACAAATCGGATTAATAGAAATATACGAGTTATAAAAACTTTATATCTGTTTTAAAACCTCAATATTCTCGTTAATTTTCTTACCTACCCAAAAATTTGTCCGACCTGCAATAATCAAAATTAGAGGATTTGACGATTTTAGATTTTTATACCAACTGCTATAATCCGTCACAGATGGTTTTGGTACATCTTCTGGATGTGTGTGCCACTCACCTAAATACTGCCATTCACCTTTACTTTTTTTGAAAGCATTATCAACAGCCTTTTGGTGATGCTTACTCACACGATCTACCATGAAACGACTTCTAATGTCCCAACGACTAGGCTCAGATAGCGTCCTAATAACAATATGAACACCCCTACGTTCACCAATAAGCACTCCGGCACTTTCTTGGCTAAAATCACTTAATTGACGGTATGACACTAATATATTGACAACCTCAGTGGAGATCACAACTAACGATCGATCCTGAGCTTTAAACACAAGTTCTTTATCAATCATTACAGATGTCACAAAAGTCTTTTTTTCTGATCCAAGTCGGCTTTTTAGTGCGACTGCCCATGAAGATATGTTCTTTATAATTCCAATCTCTTTCATGCTCCAGAGTTGATAAAACTGCTTCTTGAATCAATGCGGCAGTCATAACACTAACTGCTGCATCATACGGTGTGTATGTATTGCCGCATGAGATTTTTTTTTGATTAATATCTAATAGGTTCTCAAAACGTCTATCAACACCGTTTTTATAGAAAGCTGTATCACCACATAGACAATTATAGCAACCATCCAAGCTATCTATAAAGACCTTCGAAGCAATGCCATTTCCATCATTGAATCCATGGATAATGATAGGTTTTTTAGTACCATCGAGCTGACGCACCAACTTCGCTAAGCGTTTTGATACTGGTGCCCGACCAGTAGCATCGATCACAATGTCGTATAGGGACAGATACGGTTTCAAAAGAGGAAACCCACACTTATAAGAATTGATGTTGATTACAAGATGGGTTGAATCTTCAAGCCTATTTTTAAGTGCTTCTGATTTGTACTTACCAAAATCATTGCTACTTAATGTGTGACGACTGAAATTGTGTGGACCATACTTATCCTGATCATATAAATCTAAGCTTTTGGTTCCCATACCGGCACCGGCACGAATCAATAGCTCAGCCACATACCCACCAATCGTTCCACAGCCAATTAATGCGATTTTCTTTGTGCGTAGATCTCCAATCTCAGGTCGAGACCGATTGCGGGAAAGAATTGAGTCTTTATCTGACTTCACAAAAGAAATTCTTTGGAACTGATTAAAAGCGTACTTACCTGTAAGGACTGAACTTGCTCGTCCTAAATCGAGTTTACGGCCACCTTTTCCTTTTTTTCTAGAATTGGCATAAGTCGTAAACTGTACTGCTGTTTGATTCAGTTCAAATATCACCCCAAATGTATCTTGCTTATCTACCTCCAAAACAATCAAATGATGTTTATAAGGATGTTCTACAAAATACTTTATCAAATGTGCCTTAGCATTATGATCTACGAGAGATAGCCACTTGAATAAGGCTGGTGCATCTTTAGGAGGCCAATAAACTCCGGAAAGTCGGGTTGGTCTGACTTTGAGGATGAATACATTGAGCTTTTGGGAGTCAAATTCCTTGAGAGATCTCTGGCTAAGCCATTTCTCTTGAATATCTTTATCTTGTATCCCAAACAAAATAGATTCGAGGCAATCAGATCCATCAGTAGATATGTTTCGAGTTAGATAAGCTACTTCACCATTCAGTGCATTTAAATCTGACAGAGCATAGGTCACTCTCTCAGCTTTCCAATAGGCTACAAACTCACCCTCTAATTCAGTTTGGTCTACATGGCCGTTTTCTAATGATTTTATGGAGTTGTCTAAGGTGATTTGGATCTGATAATCTACAGTCTTATACAAATTCCCAATATCATTCGGGTCCCAATCTGCTTCTAGTTGTTCTACATAGCAAAGATAACCAGCATTATTGACGTGAGGAAGCAGGACATCTTCAAGTTGTTCAGGTTTACTGATGATGTGCGCCCACGGCAAGATTGTATATGCATCATAGCCAAACTCTAACGCAATGGTAAAAGGACCCTTAGATGTAGAATATTCTTTAAGATATATAAGGAATTTATCGTCTATGTCAGCTAATGCTTCATATTTTTGACGTTGCCTGATTGCTAAGTGTTGATACCCGCAATCAAGCATTACTGAATGTAATTCTGACACTCGATCAGCCACTCTTCATTGAAGTGCTGATGATGGCAGCCTCTTTAGCTTTTAGTGGATTGCTTTCATAAGCTGGGGCAGCTGCCTGAGACACAATAAGGCTTAAATCCTGAACACGGTCGCCGTACTCACCATTTAGAATATTCAAAGCATCTTGTTTAGTATAGGCTGCATATGCAGATTCAAGTGAAGTTACCAGTTCCTCTAACTTCGTGATAATTTCCTTGTGCTTAGCTTCATGCTCATAGTGCGGAGGAAACAATGGACGCTCATCATTTTCATCAGGACTTTCAACCCCGTTACGGAAAGTATTTGGAAGCTTTCTTGCTACAGTCAGCATCAACAATCCGAAATCTTTAGGATCTACATAAGTACGATCCAGAATATCTACTACTGCCGCCATCAGTGAAATGGATGATGGGCCATTACTTTCTTTCCAATCACCAGCATCACGCCATGCTTTAAGAATACGGCATACTTTTCGTAAATGCTGACCTGTACGTTGGCAAGCATCTTGAAACCATAAGTGAACATCTTTAGGATCACTTTTAATCCATTTTGCATCGTCTTTACGTACCGCTAGATTTACGCAGTCTGTCTCAAGCTGATCATAGAGTGCATGATCAGCAGCTGCAACTCCATCATACATTTCAGCAAAGATTTGAGAAGCCGCAGCCTTTCGTAACAGAACATCTTTTTCCAAGAACTTTTCGTATGGGATCGCATACATTGGTACGTCAATATGGACACTCTTTGCAGGGATCTTAATACGACCACATGTATCCTTAGCCTCAAATGACCATCCATGACGTTCAGAAGCCAAAGATTTAAGTGAGGCATCTACCAATAGCAATAATAGTTGATGTGCAATTGCCGGTTTATCTTCAAAGAACTGCATTGGCAGGTATGTACCGTCATCAATATCCATTTCTTGTGTAGGCTTATATGGCCGATTCAACGTATCATACATGAAGCTACCTTGGGTCCAAAAACGTGGGTTTAGCTTCAAAAATTCTGCTTTTAGATCTTCCGATAGATCCATAATCAATTCAGATAGAATCTTTTGATCATCTGGTGATAGATACTTAAAATTTGTACCAACAAACTCGGCACGAAAAGATAGAGCTGTATAGTGATGCTTAGATGACTTTACAAGCTGTTTGGCTTCATCAAAAACATCCCGTGTACGTTCACGTACGATCTGACGTAATGCTTTAAGACCATCTTTATCATGATCATCAAGGATCAACTGACCGATCAATCCGGTATCACGATTAGTATAGTAGCTGTGAAAATTCCAAGTCATGCTGCATTCCCCTATTATTGTGTATCGGCTATAAATGGTTTAACTGGTTTTAGGAAGAATTTCCGCAATTCGGGATCTTCAGTATAACGTTCAGCACCTAACTTCTTACCCATTCCACGAAGTGCATCTAAACTGCTAGAAGTTGCGTTATCCAAAGTGATTTCGGAGGCTGCTTCATTCGGTATGGTTGCATCAATTTCAACATAATTTTTTTCAATATTGTGTGCTTTAAATTCACGTAATAGCATAAAACGCTGTAGATGTTGGTTAGCAGTCATAGTAGTTAATACTATGCGCTCCCCCATATTCCATAGCCCCAAATAACCTTTACCACATTTTTTAGAAAGTGTATCTGGACTGATGCAGTAATCTTCACTCAACGTACCGATGTTCAAGACTTTCACATCTTTAGGCTCGGCATTAGGGAAATCAGTTTTCATATCGATTAAAACTTCACGGATACCAACAAAACTTGGATTGTTTGCTACCAACCCACCATCGGCAAAGTAATGACCTAATTTTTCAATATAATGAGGTTTAAAATAGGTCGGGGCAGCTGATGTTGCCATTGCTGCATCAATAAGCCGAATTTCACGGTCAAAGGTGAACATCGGATTATGTGGCGTTTTAAAAAACTTCGGCCTACCTGTAGACAAGTTGACTGAGGTGATCATTACCCGTTTATTGAGATCTTCAAATTTAATTGAATCACCAATCATATTTTTAACTGTTTCGTACAAGGGCTCACTTTCATAGATTGAACGCCGCAGTAGATTCCACCATTTTTTTTGTTTAAAACGCTTTAACGGAAAGATATGCTGTGCATTATCCTCGAAAGCTTGTTTTAATTCCCGGGCACTTTTGCCACTTGCTAAACCAAGTGCCAGAATACCGCCGATAGATGTGCCGGTAATTAAGTCAAAATAGTCACCAATTTTGACATTTTCACGTTTTTCGCGTTTCTCAATGATTGATTCAAGTTCAGCAAGCAAGGTGATGGTAAATAACCCCCGCACGCCTCCACCATTTAAGGCTAATACTTTAATCAAATTTGACTGTTCTGCCAGTGAATCTACCGTTCCTGTTGTCATTATTTTCTCTTATTTATCAAGTATTTTTTATATTGTGCTAAAAATATAAATTTCAAGGGAGACTAGAGTAATAATTTTTATTTATAATCGCATAATTAATGGGCCATATCTCCGCTAAATTAAACATTATATTCCACTTAAGTTGATTTATCTTAGTGGGTTAGTAATGTATGATTTTAATCATCAATACACTACACATTTATTAATGTAATAAAAATCGATCAGAAATATGGAAGGTTACTAACTTTTACAATATCTGAATAGCCACTCTTTACTCGGTAATCCGCCCATAAATAACCGAAGTTAAAAGTAGAGGTTAAGCAGCCATTAGAGGTGGCTTTCCTTTGCAGGCTTGATGTGGCCTTTCATGGTTGTAATGCCACAACCAGTTTGTTGCATAATCTTGCACTTCATCCAAAGTATCAAATAAATGTTTGCTCAGCCAACCATAACGTATGGTTCGATTATAACGTTCAACATATGCATTCTGTTGTGGTTTGCCTGGTTGAATATATTCAATACGAATACCTTGTTCGGTTGCCCAACGTACAAATTCGTTACTGATAAACTCTGGTCCATTGTCGCATCGGATCACTAAAGGCTTTTCCCGATATTCCAGTAACTGATTGAGTGTTCGAATCACTCGCATTGCTGGCAATGAGAACCCTACCTCAATCGCTAAACCTTCACGACGGTAATCATCAATCACATTCAATAATCGGAACTTACGACCATCAGCAAGCTGATCGTGCATGAAATCTAATGACCAAACCTGATTTGCACGGATTGGCTCTTTCAGTGGTTCAGGTGCATGCCTTTTCAGCCTTCTTCTTGGTTTAATGCGCAGATTTAATGCCAATTCACAGTAAATACGGTAAACACGCCTTGCGGAGCAGTGCTCCTCATTCCAAGCGTAATTTTCAACATGGCGTAAATAAGAGAAACACAGACCAAAACCCCAATCGGTGTTTTCCTCAGTCAGCTCAATGAGCTGTTGCGCAATGAGTGCATTATCATCACTATGTTTAGACTGATAACGGTAGCAGGTTTCACTGATGCTAAATGCACGGCAAGCTAGGCGAATGCTAATAGCATGCAGTGCTACTGCCTGTTGTGCCATTTGACGCCGGTGAGATGGCTTCACCACTTTTTTGACATCGCTTCCTGGATGATCTCTGCCTTTAATCGTTCCTCAGCATACATCTTTTTAAGTCTGGTATTTTCTGCTTCCAACTCTCTGAGTCGAGCCATTAATGATGTATCCATACCACCATATTTGGCACGCCATTTATAGAAAGTAGCATTACTCATACCGTGTTCACGACAAAGGGCAGCTACGGGTGTCCCAGATTCAGCCTGCTTCAAAATGGACATGATCTGGCTGTCAGTGAATTTAGATGTTTTCATGCAGAATCTCCTGCTCGTATCTTAAGAAAAATTCTACTTTTAGATCCTATTATTTTTAGGGGGATTACCAGTTAGAGAACATAAATCCAACGAGCTGTCTGCTCGTTGGATTTATTTAGCTTATATCAACCGTATAGGTGTTCAATTCGCACAGTAGCTCTATCCCCATCTACACGCATCCAATAGTCAGTACCGTAAAGATGTGCCTTTAAACGATTTAACCTTGGAGCAATGCCAGACTGATTGATGTCGTAAAAGTTTGAATGCTGCCCTTGGAACATTGGAGCTATACCAGCATTCATTGATGGCACGTCACCATAAGAAATACTGTGAGTAATCGTATTTTCAAAAAATGGACTGAGAGATTGAAATAATTGAGAATCTGCCCAATCATCTATATCTGTAAATTCTTTTTTCACAAAGAAAATCAGTCTTTTACTTATATCACCAACAATATCGATCTCATTTTTAGACAGAATGCCAATCACATCGTTTGAATCTTTGTTCAGCCAGACCGCTTTTATGATTGGCTTTACAAGATCAGCCAACATTTCATTCTCTGTTTGATCCTTGAATTGTTCATCGCCGAATTGAGGCATTCTCCCTGAAGCTGTTTTTAATTGAACAACAATAGAGTGAACTTCGAATCTTGGAGATTCGTCGATTATTGTATCGATAAAGCGATTGATATCCCCTTGAGATTTTACATACATGGCTCGCCAAGAGTTAAATATGGTGGTGCTGTTTCGCGTACCACATCGAACCTTAAAGTCTGAAAAACAGGTATCTACAGCTTTTTCATAGTATTCACGATTTATAAACTGACCACTGGAAAGTTGGTGTGCAGTCAAGGTTTCAGCCATGAGTTTGATCAAAGGATTGACCGTCATATTCCTAAAGCGTCCATTCACAAAGGGATTAAAGGTGTAATCGTGTATAACTGGTATCACTAATTGCCCCAACTTGGTTAGGTATAAATCAGGAAACCCAGTTGACATCCCAGTGGGTTGATGCGTAAATATTTTTAGGTTCTTTGCTGAACGTATTTTTTTTGCCATGGTGTTATACATTGAAAGTGCAACTGGCTGTATATGCGGTGGATAATTCGTAAATCCTCGATTTCCAGCTTTGGTCACATGATTCAGCATTTCCAGAGAATCAAATTGTTCTTGGGCAGTTAAAATATCGCGGGCATGGATTGGCATGAGTGTCTCCCATATCATAAGCATGATTTAAAAATTTAAATTGAGTTGCTGAGCATATTTACGTGGACGACCAGCATTTGATGTGTTTTCTGGAACTTCGCCGAGTTGGAAGCCTCGTGCACCTTTCATATTGCTAAAATCAAACAGCTGTGAGGTTTTGCCAATGTAATCAAAGGTTTTATACAGATACCCCAGTTTTTCAGTATCTGCATAATGAACCATGCCAATTGCACAGTGACGATAAGAATCCTTTTTCATGTTGCAGATATAGCTTGTACCTTGGCCCTGTGTGACTTTGTTCCACAATTTGCCAATGCCTTGGGCGAGGGTAATATCTTCTAAATTTTTATTCCCGTTGAACAGAAAGTAGCAGTGCACATGAAACCCAGTACGGACGGTGTATTCGAAGCGAAAGATATAACCCACAAGCATTTTCATGACTGGATTATTCCGTTTGTTATTCAGCAGCTTTTGAGTACATGCTTTGATATAAGCCAGATCATGCTTGGAGCGAATTTCTTTCAGGCTATAAGCATTTTTCAGTAAAGTCTGTTGATCTCGCATAAGGGATAAATCCATTCGCACGACCAACAACCTAGAGTAGACTTCCAGCAATTGTTGAATGTATCCAACGCAAACCATTTTCATCTTTTTACAATGGTTATTTTGGTCACGGACTTTTTTTTTGACTTTAGGATCGTTCATATACGACTTAATCAATTCTACAAAGTGTAGAAAGTCATCAACAAACGGCTGAATAATTTCAAGATGATGTGATGACCCAATGCCTTGAGTTGCCAGTTCATTGAATTCATCTTGAGTAAGTTGAGACCGAGCATGATCAAATGCAAGACAGGCCACACCAGGCTCTATCTCTGGAGGTGTGTATGCATGAAGCAGTTCAAAAAAACTTTGCATTAAAGGTTCAATGGGTTTTGCAAATTTACGAAAAAAACGATCAGTTAAACCGTGCTGTTTTACAGTTAATATCTTAACAATAGGGGTTTTACACTTCAGAACAGCTTGCACAAACTCAATTTTCTGCAATATCGGCATAACGATATTGTCTAGATGATGGATGACAACTCTCTGGTTTTCACCGTGATTCAGTACTGTGTGTTGATGATCAAATTTCGCTTGCTCTAGAAGCTCATGATCAAACATCGTAAACAGTCCAGCTGTATTGGATAATTTGGGTTTAGTCATGTATAAGCCTTGAATTAAATGGAATTGACTTAAAAACACAACGATTAAGTAAAGCTTTCCCTTGGACACTGTGCTAAGGCAGTGTCCATGCGGGAATATCATTCGGTTAAGTGATAGATGTTTTTAGTACTTGTATTTATATGAACATTGATCCAATCATTCAAACTGTATTAAATACATTTAAATAATTGAATAGTATATAAATGATATAAATACCGTAATCCAAACCTATAGCGAATCCGAAGAGCTAAACTCAAAAGTTGCGCGAATCGTGCATGTTTTCGAGAAACTGCTTGTACAAAATTAGCTCACCGAAGCAGCTCGATTTCGGCTGGACATTTTGTTTCTAATCCATTCCTCAACTTCGCTGAGTAACCAACGTGAAGCTCTATTTAGCTTGATTGGTTTTGGAAAATCAGGGTCGTAACGTTTCGAGCGCGGGTTTAGCCGGTCATAAATGGATGACCGAGATAAACCAATCAGTTTGATAAGCTCATGAAGTCTAAGCATTTGGATAGTAGCGATTGATGTGTTCATTTTTACTCCTTGTAGATTAGTTTTGGACTAATCAAGGAAAAAATAAAACATTAGAGATCACTAAAAGTTCGTCAACGGGGGAGAATGATAAAATACACTATGATTTTTTTTGAACTACGCATTTTTCCTTGAGTTTTTCTTTTAGGTCGGGCCTTTCATTTAAGTAAGCCTTGCTTCTTTCAAAGGGAGCCTCTGGATCTGGGTTATTAAAAGTTTCTAGTTCACTTTTTAAAATTTTAATTCTACTTTCAATATTTTCCTTCCTATCATTAAACGATTCAAACTGCTCATAAAAATCAGTAAGATTCTGCGATGAATAGAATGACGTAGACGAAATAGGCTTGCCTTGTTTAAGTAATGTCATTTGTTCAGGAACAGATAACGGTACAATGGCTTTATTATGAGTAAAGATCAAGCATTCTTTATGTTTAATTAACATAGTTCTTAATAAACTTTCTAAGTGATTAATCTCATCTTGGATGGATTGAGAAATTATTGCAGTCACTTTCAAATCTAAGTCTATGTATATTTGGTTTAAACTATTAAACTTTTGACCTCTATAATTCTGAATATAATTTTCTACAAAGTTATAAAAGGGTTGTTTGCGTATGCGCTGAAAATTATATTTTTTGAAGGAATTAGAAACCCCTTGTTCTAAAAAGTGCCTTAAAACTGGGGGGAGGTTTTTTTGATTCATGCAATCTGCATGTGATGAATAAGCAGTTCGAATGGCTTTAAGCTCAGTTTGAATATTTTCTAAAGCATTAGCTTGTAGTGAAGCTCTAAATTTACGAATAGCTTGAAGTACTTCGTGATAATGTTTGGGGCGATATTCGAAATCAAGCTTTGCAACTTGAGCATTCCCATCCTGATCTGGAAAAAATGCCTTAACAGGTTTGTTACAAAGTCTTTTTATTTTATCTTCTTCCAACTCTTGGAAATAACCTTCGTCATCCAAGGTATATATTGCCTTCCTTAAATCTTCTTCATTAGATGCCATGAGGATAGATTCATGGGAACCTAAAAATGGAGTCGAGCAGATTTTTTCAAAAATAAATAGCTCTAGCATGTTGATTATTTTAATTTGATTATCTAGCTGATGGTTTGGCATGATCACTCCTGTTCATACAGAGCTTATTATTTCATTACAGTATTACCATTAAAAAAGCTTTAGTAAAGCCCTAATTTCTGTACAGACTTAGCCATTTTTATATACAGACTTAGTAATTAATATATTTTTTATTAGTAGGTTACAGAGATAGTTTATAGAAATTATAAGTGTGGCCATGCTTCTGTAATTTAAGGAAAAAGCACGATTTTTATGCATTACAAAACTCAGCCCAGTCAGCCATTAATCCTTTACGTTTTTCCAGATAAGCCCCACGAAAATAAGCTGCTTTGACTTCATCTGGCAGCTTATGTGCCAGTACGTGCTCACAAACCTTTCTAGGGTAGTCTGTTTTGTCGGCTGACCAGTCACGGAATGTAGAGCGAAAGCCATGTGTTGTAATAACACGATTCTGTTTTGGGTCAATATAGCCTAAGCCATTTTCTTTTAGCACTTGTCCAAGTATGTTCTAGATCACAGTCATCACTAACATATCAGAAAGGTTTTAACTAGAAACACAGGATATTTTGATTGTGAGTGAATTCAGAATAAGTAAACTTTATAATTGTAATAATATATTTCTATTGATTATTTGCTCTTGTTTTAAATAGTTTCTACTATCATTATAGAACTTATTTAAATAAATCTAACAGGTTAAATATGGGGCTAGTAAGAGTTGATACTGGAAATGATAAGTCAAAAGATCAGATAATTTTATCGTGGAAATCAACCCTTGCTATTCATGAAACAGCCTTAAGGCTACCTCAAAAGTCAGCATTGCTTAAATGTTTAGACTATGATTTAAATGATGAGGAAGAACCTGTAATAATTAATATGCCTACAGGGACAGGAAAAACGGGTGTCATTGCATCATTATTATTTAAAGCAATATTTAAGAGAACGCTAATCGTTGTTCCCTCCGACTCTTTACGGAAGCAAATAAGTGATGATCTAATCGATTTGAAAAAATATATTGCTTGGGGGGTTCTTCCTGAAAATAGTGAACAACCTATTATTTCTAGGTTAGAACCAAAAGATATTGATAAAATTGTTGAACATGATTTAGAAGAACAGTTTATTGTCGTTGCAACATCGCAAATTTTTAATTCATTCCAAGATGAAAATTTGAAGGTTTTTTTAAATCAGTTTGATAGGTTGATCTTTGATGAGGCTCATCATAGTGAAGCTCCAACATGGAAAAAACTTCGTGATAATTTCACCCAAAGAAAAAAGAAGATATTTCAATTTACCGCAACCCCTTACAGAGGAGATGGCAAAAAATTAGAAGGAAAATTCATATATCAATACTCCATTGCAAAAGCTTTTGATGAAGGTATTTTTGAGAAAATTCAATTTGAAGCTGTCAATGAATATTATGACGAGAAATCCGATGGAGTCGTTGCAAGGAAAGCATTAGAAGTATTACAAAAAGATATTCTGGCAGGGCTAGAGCATGTTCTTATGGTTAAAACTTCTACTATTAAGCATGCAAAAGAATTAAAAAAATTATATACCTCTCTAATAAAAGAATATTTCCCTGAAAAAATGGAAGTTTTATTAGCAACCAGCAAAGATGGAATAAATGAAGAAGATAAAAGTAAATTAAAGGAAGGTAAAACACAAATAGTGGTTTGTGTTGATATGTTTGGAGAGGGGTATGATTTACCTAATTTAAAAATATTAGCATTACATAAAAAATGTAAGAGCTTGCCAATATTTATGCAATTAGTGGGTCGTTTCACAAGGGTTAATAGAACAAAAAAACTAGGTCAAGCAACAATCATCTCAAATGTTGTTGCAGATGATATTGGAGAGCAATTTCAAGAGCTTTATCAGGCTGATGCAGATTGGAACCTATTGATTGGGAGTTTAAGTAAAGAAAAAATGATAGAAGAATTTTTTAGTTCTTCAATTGATGGTGAATATAATCATGAATTGATAAGAAAATTGTTCTCATCAAATTCATTCTATATTAAAAATAGCGCAACAATTTATAAAGAAATTAATGATGATATTAACGAGATTTTTGAAAAAACTAATCTTAAAAAATATTTTAATAAGTTGTCGGATAATTATATTTCTGCAATTTTTAGGGAAGAAAATTTAGGAATTATCTTATCAAGAAAGAAAGTTACCCCTATGTGGGTGTCTAGTGATGAGTTACAATTTGATTTGTTCGATATGTTCATATTTCTGAGAAAAGGTACTGACTTATTTGTTCATGGAAGTAATAAGGATTTAGTCCAGAATTTAGCAAAAGAGTTAGGCTATATTAACTTTAGTTTTCCTGAGTTATTTCGAATGTTTTATGATTTAGAACGTTCAGCGTTTGCAAATTTAGGTATGTTATCAACATCTAGAAATATAAGATTTAGAATGTTTACTGGTACAGATGTCTACAAAGAATTAACACAGCAAGATTTAAATAATAATGCATTATCAAATTTGTTTGGTCATGGTTACATTGACGGTAAGAAAGCTAGCTTGGGGTGCTCTAGGAAGGGTATCACATGGTCAATGTCTAGTGCTAACATTTATCAATGGGTCAAATGGTGTGAATCGTTATATGACAAAATTCATAATGAAAATATTCATATTGATTCATTTGTTAATAATATGCTTGAGCCATTTAGTGTTGAAAACTTAGCTAACTTTAAAATTCTCACTATCTCACCTGTAGATTTAATTTCTAAGGCTGTTAATTTGATACGGATTAGAGGAGAGTTGGGCTTAAAAACATTAAATTTTAGCTTTTATGAGGTTTTAAATGTTAAACAAGCTGACGAGAAAATAAGTTTTTCGATAAAAATTTATTTTGAAGATGATTATTTTTGTACACTTGATTATATCTATGATTTAACTCATGGTTTTAGTTTGGTTTCCGAGTCTTATAATGGAATGAAACTTAATTGTGAGTTGGATTTTATTAAGGAACTTCCAAAAAAACTTGGGCTTGTTGCTTGGACTTCAGGTTTTGAAGTAATTAGTTTAAATGAAAAAATTGGTTATAAGAACAAATATTCTTACACATTAGTAAAAGATAATGTAACTGAGTTGGACTGGAATGGGGTGGAGATAAATAAAGAGAGTTGGAAGTTTGGGGCAGTGAAAAACTCTGTTCAGGGTAAAATAATTGATGTACTTCAATCTCAAGAAAATAAGCCGAACATATTGTTCTATGACGATGGTAGTAATGAACTTGCAGATTTAGTTGGATTTTGGATTGATGAAGAACAGCAAAAAGTATGTATGCGTTTATATCATTGTAAATATGCTATAGGTACAAAATCTTCTATTGGAGCTGTGAATGAGCTGGTTCAGCAAACCCTTTCAACTTGTGATAAATTATCTGATGCAGTAAAAGCATTAAAACAATTAAAAATTAGAGAGAATAACACTTATAAAAAGACTAAAAATAGTAGATTCATATTAGGTGAAATGTCAGATTTAGATGCTTTGATTAAAAAGTATAGAACTTATGACGTTACTATAGAAATAGTATTAGTTCAGCCGAGCCTAGATTATTCTGAATTGAATTCTCGTGTTGAATCAGTACTAGGGCAGTTGGCATGTATTATTAAACAAACCTTGAATGCTGAAACTTATTATATTATTAAATAAGTATAATCTCTATCAAACTTGATGAGGGAAAAATATATTAATGCTTCTGCCATTTAAGGCGGAAGCATAGATTTTATGCTATTAATTTTGTGCATTACAAAACTCAGCCCAATCAGCCTTAAGCCTTTGCGTTTTTCGAGATATGCTACACGTAACTAAGCAGCTTCAACTTCATCTCGCAGCTTATGTGCAAGTACATGCTCACAAACTTCACGAGGGTAATCTGTTTATCTGCTGACCAGTCACGAAATGTAGAGTGGAAGCCATGTGTGGTAATCACTCGATTTTGTTTAGGGTCAATATAGCCTAAGTTATTTTCTTTAAGCTTCTGTTCATGCATGAACTTTATCAAAGTTGTTAAGGGTATGTCAGAAAGCATTTCACCATTACAGTGTACAGGAAAAATGAAAGCTTATAGCTGAATATGTTTTCAAATGAATTCAGGGAAACTACTTCTAAAATGTAAATAATAGAATTTATCATCTGGTAAAAAAGAAGAAATTGGTAGTAAGAAAGCATTGCAAATTTTAGATAAAAAAAGTAGATTTTGTTGTGTATTGAAACGCTATATTAAAAAATGTAATTCATGAAAAAAATACTTTATTTAAGTCTTTGTTATGTTTGGGGAATAGGTAACGTACATGCTGCAGGAAATATCAATCTATTTGCTGCTAACGCTACGTTTCCGCAAGACTTATCGCTTCCTGAGCTCATTCGACAGGATCAACGTTTAAGTGATTTAAAGCAACAGCTGGATACCCAAGCTATTATCCAGCCTAGCTTGACACCTTTACTCAAAAAACAGCATTTTATTGTTACGGAAGAACCCTGCTTTGATATCCACACTATCCGTATAGATGTGACTGATTCACATCCAAAAACTATTGATACTTTCAATTTTTTAAGCCAAATCCTCAATAAAAAAAGCAATACGATTGTAGAGCAGTGCATTGGTACTCAGAGCTTACAGAACGTGGTGAGATTCGCTCAGAATGAGCTGATCAAGAAAGGTTTTGTCACGACTCAAATTGTGGTGCCTGAACAGGATATGACGCAAGGGATGTTAAGGTTTGAATTGGTGCCAGGACGCATAGCTAAGATTAATCACAATGGCCCTGATATTTCAGTGCTGCAGTTAAAGACAGCACTTTCTTTTACAGAAGGCGATATTCTTAATATCCGCTCATTAGATCATGCATTAGAAAATTTAAAAAAAGTATCTGGATTAGAGGTTGATATTCAAATAGAGCCCGCTACAGAAGAGACGGCAGTAGGGCAAAGTAATATTCTGATTAGCACGCAACCTTACAAAAAACTTAATGTCAGTCTATCTGTAGATGATTCGGGCAATAAAAGCACCGGACAATATATTGGTAACATTGGACTGACTCTGAATAACCCTGCCCGAATGAATGACAGTCTGTATCTTAACTTCAGCCATTCGCTTGATGATTTTGATCAAGACCGTAATAAAAGTTATTTTATCAGCTATCAACTGCCGTTCCAGACCTTTGACTTGAGTGCAACTTACAACTGGTATGAATACGATCAATATGTTGCGGGTTATGAGAGTCCGATTTTATACAGTGGTGAAAGTCAGCAGGCTAATATCACCTTGTCTAAAATGTTGTTACGCGGAACCCAATATAAAACTTCCGTTTATGGCAAAGTTTATCAAAAGCAAAACCGCAACTATATCGAAGATATTGAGATTAGTGTTCAGCATCGACGTACAGCAGGCTGGCATGCGGGTATTCAGCATAAGCACTATATCGGCAATACCTTAGTCGATGTCGGGTTAGATTATCGAAGAGGGGTAGGCGCTTTTAATTCACTGGCTGCGCCAGAAGAAGAAATTACTGACATTTTTGGAAATCCGCTTCCGGTCGAAGGTTACTCACGTGCACCACTCTGGAGCGCTGACTTACGAATAAATTATCCTTTTAATTTATTCAATCAGGCAGCTCAATACCGCATCAATTGGAAAGGGCAATATGCGCCGAAGGTCTTGGTGCCCCAAGACCGCTTCTATATTGGTGGTCGCTATAGTGTTCGCGGCTTCGATGGGGAAATCATGTTATCTGGAGATAATGGTCATTTCCTGCAGCAAGAAATAAATATCAACACTCCCTTGAACAGCCAAGTCTATCTAGGGGTAGATCAGGGCTGGGTTACTGGAGAGCACAGTATTGCAGGGCAGCGTTATTTAGCTGGGGGAGTTATGGGAATACGTAGCTACTATCAGCAGCTATATCTGGATGCTTTTGTTGGACACGGACTGGTTGCACCACAGCGTATGAAAAAAGAGCTTATTACAGGCTTTAGTCTAAATTATTCCTTTTAAACCTTTGAATTTAAAAACTTGATTTAAAAATAGAAGTACTTTCAATGAATAAAAATCTTTATCGCATCATTTTCAGCAAAGCCCGCAATATGTTCATCGCTGTAGGGGAAAATAGTAAAAGCCAAACCAAAGCTGCTGGGGAGAGTGCAAAAATAGCGATATCTCCAGGAACTCATGATAGTACAGCTTTGCATCAACATTGGGTGGTGAAAAGCTTGGTAGCCAGCATGAGTATATGGATGTCTCTAGCCCCTGTATATGCACAGATTCAAGCAGATCCGGCGGCTAATGCAGCGAACCGTCCAGTCGTGGGCGTGGGAAAGAATAGCCAAGGTCAAAATGTACCTGTAGTCAACATTCAAACTCCAGTGAACGGTGTTTCCCACAACATCTATAAACAAATGGATGTGCTGAGTAATGGTGTAGTCCTGAATAACAGCCGTACAGGTGCCGGTTCTGCCATTGTGGGAAGTGTAGGAGCAAACCCATTTTTAGCTAAAGGTGAAGCACGGCTTATTTTAAATGAAATCAATTCAACTGCAGCAACCCGTTTTGAAGGAAATCTTGAGGTTGCAGGTCAACGTGCAGATGTCGTTATAGCTAACCCAGCTGGTATTAATATTAAAGGTGGTGGTTTTATTAATGCCAATAAAGCCATTTTTACCACAGGCAAAGCACAGCTAAATGCGGATGGAAGCTTAAAGCAATTTGTTGTAGACCAGGGTAAGGTGACGGTTACAGCCAACATAGGTTCAACTTTAGGTTTAGGTGGGAACAACAATAATGTTGATTATGTAGATATTTATGCACGTGCGTTAGACTTGAATGCACAACTGCATGCTAATCAAGATATTAATGTCATCACAGGTGCAAATACCATCTCAGCCGATCTTGAGAGCATTGACAGTAAAACCTCAACAGTCGCAGCACCTGCATTGGCAGTAGATATTAAAAGTTTGGGCGGGATGTATGCCAATAACATCTTCCTGAGGGGGAATGAAAAGGGCTTAGGTGTCACGAATGCCGGTGCACTCCAAGCTGTAAATAATATAGTGGTGACCAACACTGGTAAAATTGTTCATAGTGGAACAATTTCAACTACAGATAAAAAGAATGGTTTAGTCAGCGTTGCTAGCACCGGAACAGGGGCTGCTGCGGATATTGCTATAAGTGGATCAGTAAATAGTTATGGTTTAATTAATATTGATTCAGGCAATAATTTAAATCTGAATGCAAAAGATATTACGCTAAATTATGATGCCATAACCCTCAACTCAGCAGCACTGATTATTGGAGCTCAAGGTAATCTAAACTTAGCCACTGGGACCAAAATCAACAACCTCAGTACAAATGGCGACTTATATATCGATGCTAAAGGGATCAATCTGGCAGCAAATTCAGAGTTACGTAGTAACCGTGGTTCTGCCAATATTAATGCCAATGAAAGTTTGGTGAGTAACAGCACAGCAAGATTGATCGTTGCGAAAGATTTAAATTTAACTGCCAACAAAGATCTGAAACTAATAGGAAATACCCTACAGGCCACGAGTGGTTCAATCAATGTCCAGTCAGCTGAAGAGGTACATTTGCTCCAAGTAGATGGTGGAACACTCTATGCCGGTAAAGACTTAAATATCTATGGCTCAGGTGATGTCAGTCTTAAAAACTTAAGCTTTAACTTGGTCAATAATGCTACACGTTTAAAAGATATTAATGTCTACAGTGGCAAAAATCTGACTTGGGATAATAAAGCGAAACCCTTAGCTAAGATTTCAGGAAAACTACAACTTGAAGCCAAGCAAGGACTAGAGCTTGCGGGTACGGCGCTCCATGCAGCCAATGGTATTGTCACCCAGTCTGATACTCTAAATTTGAATACGACAGTAAAGTCAGATCAGGGCATTGACTTAACAACTCATAATGCCATGTCTTTAGCACAAGGCACATCGTTAACTGCAGTCAAAGATGTCAATTTAGCTTCATTACAGGGCAGTATTCAGGCACAAAGTCTGAAAGTTAACTCAACTGCAGGCCATGCATCAATTATTGCCCATGAAAATGTAAACTTGAATTCAGTCCAAACCACTGTGGCCGCGCCCCAGGCAGATCGTGATGAACAAATTACCGATAAGACTGTGATTAACGCAGATCAAGGCATTGTGATTGCCAGTGCGGAAAAAGGTACAGTCAGCGTTAACTCAGCAGATTTAACTTCAGCCAAAGGTGATTTAAAGATCCTTGGGCAAAATGGTGTAAATCTGGATTCCAATATTGATGTGGTTGTTGATGGTGGAGATAATGGGCATGACACTACTCTTACCAATCAGCTCAAGGGCCAATCTGTATCAATCGGAACTAAAAAGGGTAATATTGATATTAAGAATACTGTGTTGACCTCAACTGTAAACCAGCTACATCTAAACAGTGAAGCAGGCATGCTCAGTGTTGCAGACAGTAAGCTGCAGTCTAAGGGGAATACTGAAATTTACGCCAAGGATATTTTGGCTCTTAAAAATATCACAGCGAACTCAGATCAACATTTAGCAGTCAATTCAAAACGAACTCTATATCTGAATGCAGATTATACGCCGACAGCTACTGTGTGGCATCCATCAGCTAAAACCAACTTAACAGCAAAAGGAGTCTTGTCACTTACTGCTACGGGTAACCAGGTAATGCAGAATGCCCAATTGACAGGTGGTGCTGTTTTATTAGAAACCACAAATTTATTTATGAAGCCAGGTCTGGTCTTCAATGCCACGGGAAGTGATCTATTAAAAAATGATAGTAAACTCAGTAGTTTAAATGGTGATTTAAGTATTCAAACTACCGGAACTACTGGTTTAACAATTGACCCAAAGATAATAAATTTATCTGCAATTGGTGATATTGAACTTATTGCAAAGAATGGTCATTTAAAATTGGCTGGTTATGGTGGTATGAAAGGTAATGGTTCAGAGCAAATTGTAAACTTAGTAACAAGTAATGGTGGGATTAATTTAATTGGTAAATCTATACAGTTAGATGGAAGTAATTTAAATGCTAAAGGCGCTATAAATTTAGTAGCCACTAATGGGGATATTGTTGTTGATGGTATAAAAAATAAACATGTTAATGCACCTCATACTTTAAATTATCAGATGCTTTCGAATGAAAAGAAAAATAATGATCAATTTATCGCAGCAGCTAAAGCATTGTTAGTTTCGCAATATCCTACTGACCAAATTTTATTAGCAATACTTGGACCCCAATATGTTCTTAATGAGATTGCGATTGCTGAAGAAAGAGGTAAAGCAATTCAGTCAGATATGAATTTCTATTTGTCTAATATAAATGGTTTTGAGCATAAAAAAGCTAATGTTGTAAGTAACACAGGAAATATCGAAATTAATGCAAAGCAGGGAATTTTATTAAGAGCAACAGATGTTACTAGTCCAGAAAAAATCTTAATAGAGTCTCAAGGTACTTTACAAAAAACTAAAACCTCTAAAGAACTTACTGAGCAACTGGATGCAGGTATATTAATAGATGGAGTAGTTGATAGTTTTGATTTTGGTGTTGATACAGGTGCTAATTATCAAGTTAGAGAGAATTTTGTTGCGAATCAAATTAGGGGCTCAAATGGAGTAACAATAAATTCATTAGGTGAAAACTTAACAGATAATTTAGTTATTCAAGGTGCTGATATTATTTCGTGGTATGGAGATGTTGATTTACAAAGTGGAAAAGATATTCAATTATTAACTGGTCAAGATCAAAGTTATGATAAATCAACGCAAACAACGACTAAAAAAACTTGGTACGGAAAGAAAAAAACTACACAAACTATTTATCAAGCTCAAAACTATTCTTCAATTCCTGTAAATTTACAAGGTAAAAATATTTTATTAAAAAGCAAAGGAGATACGGTTTTATATTCTACAAATATGGATGCATATGGCGATATTGATATTAAAGCTAAAAATATAAAACTACTTGTAACTGATGAAATAAAAAGAAAAGAGACTACTTCAAGAAAAAAATCTTCATTTTGGGGATTTAAATATAATGATTCGACCTCAAATTCATCATATAAAGAAATTACACAATTACCTGTTAAAGCAAAAGCTGATTATATAAGTACTAAATCAGCATTTGATACTCTTCTACAAGGTTCAGAATTTAACTATCTATCTGGCGCTTCAATAACTGCAGGAGGAACAATTACATTAACTTCGGCAACTACACTCATTGAAAATACTCTTCATAAAGAAAAAAATTCAGTTGTTTGGCAATCTATGCAGGATACAGGCTCAATTACTGAAACAGCAAAACTGCCAAGTTTTAATGGACCAGTTGTACCAAAGTTTGAAGCGAAAGGCGGACTAACAGTACAAGTGCCTGTTGTTTCTGGCCAAAACAATGATGTTCGTGCTGAGGTGATTAAGCTTTCTAATCAGCCTGGTAATGAATATTTGAAAGGGCTTATTGCTCGAAAAGATGTGAATTGGGAAGCGGTTAAACTTGCTCAAGAGAATTGGAATTATAAGCAGCAAGGTTTGACAGGCGCTGGCGCCGCAATCATTGCAATTGTTGTGGTAGCAGCGACTGCAGGCGCTGGAGCTACAGCAGTAGGGGCATTAGGGGGAACAGCATCTACTTTGGGGGGATCTGCAGTTGCAATGAGTCAGGCAGCAATTACAACTTTAGCAACACAAGCGAGTGTAAGCCTGATTAATAATGGTGGAGATATTGCTAAGACTTTAAATGAGCTGGGCAGTAAAGAGTCGGTAAGAGGTTTAGCTACAAGTATTGTAACAGCAGGTTTGTTGAGTCAAGTAAGTACAGCTTTAAATCTTAAGCCTGATAGTACTTATTTTCCTGATCGTTTAATGAATAACTTTGCGACTTCTGTTGGCTCTACTTTAGTACAAACTGCTATCAAAGGGGGAAATCTCGAAGACAATTTACAGGCTGCTTTATTAGCAGGTTTAGCCGGGGCATTACAGGGAGAATTAGCAAGTCAAATTGGTACAAGTCTTGATAAATTTGATCCTAGTGCTTTTGAATACACAATTCATAAAATTGCTCATGCTGCAGTAGGTTGCGCAGCATCCGCAGCTACCAAAGCAAGTTGTGAGGCTGGAGCAATTGGTGCAGGTGTTGGCGAAATAGTTGCTGAATTAATGATACCAGATGGTAAGACAGCACTTGATCTAACAGATTTAGAAAGAACAAAAATTAAGGATACAAGTAAACTTCTTGCGGGGGTTACAGCAGCATTTGCTGGCTATGATGTAAATACTGCTGCAAATAGTGCGAATATAGCTGTAGAAAATAATAGTTTGGCTAAATTGGCAACAACCGCAGGGAAAGCGGCATATAGGGTTGCTAAAAGAATTACGGATATGCCCGCCACAGTAAGATCAAATCTGAAACCTGATGACGTTATTAACATGTTTAAGGAGGAGGGGATTCAGGGGGTGATTGATATTGGAGACAATATCACAACCTTGGTAAGTCCTGCATCAACTCCAGGAGATAGAGCTTTTGCAGCAATCGATTTACTGATAGGTATTGACTTAAAAGCTGGTAAAAATGTCGATGTATTAATGGCAGATAAGAAAATAGTAGGAAAAAATTTCCCAGCTGAAAGTTTATCTTTCGATGAAAATAAGTTTAAATATCTTTTTGGAAAAGCCACCTATGATCCTCATAACACACCAAGAAGTTTACAAAATAGAGAACAATTAGCTTCTGTAGGAATTTTTGATGATAATAAAGGGCGAGAGCGTATTATTATGCATTTATCTGATACGGTAAGTCGCCCTAATAATATTTCTGAGACTTTTACAAAGAATATTAATGGAGTTGATAGAAAATTCGAAGTCAGAGAATCTCTGCTTTCTGGTCCTATGGGAGTAAGAAAAGCAGAATCAACATTTGAAATTATGCCGGATGGGCAACGTAAATTTGCTACTATTATTATTAAAGGAGGTAAGTAAATGTCTAAATATTTGATCCCATCATGTGATGAATTATCTTCTATTTTTGGGTGTGATTGTTGGATAGATGAAAACCATATTCAAATAATGAAATTTGCGGATGAGGATAAAAGTGATTTAAGTATATATATTGGCCATGTGGATGATAGTGTCAAAATTGTTTTCAACAAAGATTTAACAACAGTAATAGATATTTATATGGAAAACCTTGAAGAGTTTTTTTTGGATGTAGATAAACAAATTATTAAAATGGTATTTAATCAATCTTATAAAGTAACTATCGAAATAAAATTATGGAGTAAATTTTTAATAAAAATGAGTGGCATGGTTTTTTAAGGGATCAGACTATCTCTAGTAAATTATAGAGAAGGTGGCTTTATTTTGAAGCCACCTTAAATGTGATGGAATAAAATAGTTGTATATTAGATCTCTTTCATAAATTAAAGAGTAAGCTATTTTTTGATTATTTATATTGTAGAATTTTCAACATTCCTACATAATTTGCGGATGAAATACGTTGATACACATTTACAAATGTGTGCAAAAAAAGTATATATATATTAAAGATTTTCGTTATGCTTAGAAAGCAATTAACTAAAAAAGTAGCTATTCGTAAGACTTTCGCAATTATTTCTCATCCAAATATCTAAATTTCAGCATTTCTGGTTTTTATCTAATAATTATTTTTTTACACAAAATTTACACCATTGATTTATTTTTTAAACATAAAGTTTTGAATTTTATTGATTATATTAAAAGTATCGTCCAATCCATCATTGGACGACACTTTGATAGCAATAATCGGCCCAATCAGTCATTAAACTTTTACGTTTCTCTAAATACGCACCACGTAAGTATGCAGCTTCAACTTCATCAGGTAGCTTGTGTGCAAGAACATGCTCACAAACTTCACGAGGGTAAATTGTTTTATCGGCCGACCAATCACGGAAAGTTGATCTAAAACCATGTGTTGTAACCACGCGATTTTGTTTTGGATCAATATAGCCTAAGCGATCTTCTTTTAGCTTCTGTTCATGCATCCGTTTGATTAGTGTAGTCAAAGACATATCAGAAAGCATTTGTCCATTGCGCGGAGCAGGGAAGATGAAGTCTTGTAGCTGAGTATATGGTTGAATTGATTCTAATAAAGCGATTGCTTCTTGAGATAAAGGCACACGATGTTCCTTTTCTGCTTTCATCCGCTCTTTAGGAATAATCCAGACCTTATTCTTAAAATCGATTTCCTGCCATTTAGCTCCAAAAACCTCACCAGACCGACAGGCAGTTAAAATTGCAAATTCCAGAGCTTTAGGTGAAATTCCTTTTTTCTGTCTCAGGTGCTGAATAAACTCAGCTACCTGTTCATAAGGTAATGATGGGTGAGGGCGTGATTCCTGCTTTAAGTTACCCAAGATTGGTTCAAGATTGCCTTTCCATTCAGCAGGATTATCACCAACAAAATATCCCATGGCCTTAGCATAATCAAAAATGGTTTCTATACGACCACGAATACGTTTAGCTGTTTCGTTCTTCTCAGTCCAGATAGGTCTAAGAACTTCGGCAATATCGACTTTAGTAATTGTACCAATACTGATATCACCTAAAGTTGGGTAAATATAGGTTTCTAATGTAGAAGTCCACTGTCCAATATGCTTTTCATTTTTCAGTTCACGGGCTTTATTAGCAATAACGACTTTTGCACACTCAAGGAATGTTTTGTCACGAAGTTTCTGAACATACAGCTTTTCTAGTTGTTCTTGTTTATGAGCAATTGGATCAATGCCACTTCGTATTTGTAATCTTAATTCAGTTGCTTTGGCACGGGCTTCAGCTAAAGAAACTTCAGGGTAGGGACCGATTCCAATATCACGGCGATGTGGTTTTAACTTCCCATCTTTATCCAGACGTTTTCCCACTACTGCACGCAAAATCCAGACACGGGAGTTACCTTCAACATTCAGGCAAAGGCCATCAACGCCCCCTACAGAATGTCGCCCAGTCTTCTTAATTTTTGCTACACTGAGTGCAGATAGCTCTTTAGATTTCTTTGGCATGTCTTGATTTACCCCACAACCTACCCCTCATAAAATACTGGAAATGGTAGGATTGGGCAAGATGGCTTAGGACGATAAAAATATTAAATAATTGAAAAATATATGTTTATAATATTATCCAGGATTGCTTAGGACTACTGTTAGACGGACACCGCTTCCGCCAAATATCAACGACTTAGCCCTGACATTCTCAGGGCTTTGTTGTTTCTAGGCTTATGCAGGCTTTGTTGCATAAATATGTAAGCATCTGATTTAAATAAATTTAATTTTGGATCAAAAAATAATCAAAACTTTTAAAATCATATAGTTATGAAATCTTTGTGCAACAAAGCCTATTCTTAAACTAAATACTCAATAGCTGCGATTAATATTAAATTATTGGTTTAAGGAGATATTGGCTCACCTAAATTCAGGTCCGAATTTGACCTGAACTTTGCTGTATTAAATTTTAAACCATCTGATATTTCTTTAACCGGTAATCCAGTGTTGCCCGACTAATCCCCAGTAAACGTGCCGCTTCAGAAATATTCTGCTGGCTACGCTGCATGGCGGTTAGAATAATTTCCTGCTCATGCCGTTCCAAAGAAAAATCCTCGGTCAACAGGGTCTCAATTGAATTGGGGGAGGTTGAATTTTCAGCCTGCTGCTTTAACTGCGGAAACAGGCAGCTTAGTTTAATTTCTTGCTGGTCATCAGTCAGTAAGGTGGCGCGTTCCAGCAGGTTTTCTAGCTCACGGATATTGCCAGGCCATTCATAACTCATCACATAATTTTTGGCTTTGTCACTCAGGCCAGGCAGGGTTTTGCCATACAGGTTTTCAAAGCGTTTCAGGAAATGATTGACCAGTAGCGGAATATCTTCACGACGCTCGCGCAGTGGCGGAATCTGTACCGGAAAAATATTCAGCCGATAAAATAAATCGGCACGGAAACGTCCGGCTTTGACTGCCTGTTCCAGATCTTCGTTGGTGGCGGCGACAATACGCACATCGACTTTGCGGGTCTGATAATCACCAACCCGTTCAAATTCGCCTTCCTGTAACATGCGTAACAGAGCGGCCTGCGCACGCGGTGACAGTTCAATCACTTCATCCAGAAAAATGGTGCCGCCATCTGCGCGTTCAAACTTGCCTGCACGTGACTGGTTGGCGCCGGTATAGGCACCTTTTTCCACCCCGAACAGTTCGGCTTCAATCAGGTCGGGAGGAATACAGGCACAGTTGACTGCGACAAACGGTTGCTGGCGGCGCTGGCTGGCCTGATGAATCCCGCGGGCAAAGGCTTCTTTACCGACCCCGGTTTCGCCCTGTAGCAGGACTGCGACTTTACTGCCTGCGGCCTTTTTCAGGAGGTCGCAGACCTTGCGATAGGCCGCCGATTCACCGATAGCATTAAACATGGTGTAGTCGGCTTCAGCATCGGTGTAGATGGTCTGTTTCAGCTGGTTCAGCTCTGCCTGCAAGGCAATAATCTTGTCCGACACCGGATCGGGTGACATAAAGCGGATCAGTTCATTGGCATTTTCCCAGTCGGCCAGCGGTTTGCCGATAATCCGGCAGCAGTCATCGCCTTTGGCCACGCAATGGGTTTCCTGATAAATAATGGTTTGACCCATCACATAGCTGCTATAGCCGCAGGCATAACCGAGCAGCATCCAGCAGGCCGGTTCATCGGCTGCGCCAAATTCAGATAAATGCACTTCGGCTTCAAAAGAGTTAAGCCAGTTAAAATCGGCATAAAACTGATGCTGGTCATGACTTAAACGCAGGTCATTGACTGTAACCTGGACCATGCCGCGAATACCGTGCATCTGCGGGCCGGCCATAAAGGCTTCCACTTCATTTAAGTTCGGGCGCAGTCGTGAGGTGACTTCGGCATCGCGCATCCCGGCCTGATAGCCGCAGCGGATAAAAAAGTGTTTGGTGCGTTCATAGCCCAGCATCTGATACAGGTCTTTGCGCAAATAGCCCATGATGCCGCTATGAATCAGCAGCATCCGGTTTTCTTCAAACCAGATCTGACCGTGTTCGGTATCAAACTGGATTTTGTCGAGTAGATCCTGAATATCCTGATTGTGTTCCAGCAGCTGTTTGTAGTGTTTAAGGTCCTGGGTATGGGGCATAGCCAATCATCCATTTTGGCAAGTCACAAGCATGGGTTGATCTTAACCAATTCCGACCACGGAGGTGAGGATTAAAAGCGCATAATCTTATACCTTTTAAATATAGTGCTCATAAATCAATAAGTCGAAATTTTAGCAATATACAAATGTCTAAAACTTCAGTATGCGTTTAAGTTCATCAAATGCTGAAATTCAGCAAAATATCTTTCAGCAAAACATGAAATTTCTCGTCCATCTCATCTCTGTATTTTTAAGCCGATTTAAATAAAAATATAAATATCAATAATTTGCAAAAGTTGGCACGCCTTTTGAAATGCTTTAAGTAAATAAAGCTGCAAGCTCCGTGCTTGCCACACTGAAATGATTTTGGTGGCAATGAAAAAGGAAGGTCATGATGACGCACACTGCACGCCCAACGGCATTGACCAAATACATCCGGATTACCGGTGATCCACAGGCCAAATTTGTCGAATTTGATTTTGCCATTCAGGACCCGACGCTATTTGTCGAGCTGGTTCTGCCCCAGCAGGCTTTCCAGGAATTTTGTGCCATGCATCAGGTGGTGGAAATGAGCGCCGCACAACAGGCCTGGAATGATGCCCAGGAAGATAAATGGCGTTATGGCGTAGAACCGAGCATGGTGCGCCCGACACAGTATCTGTCAGATCAAGAAGATCAGTCTTAAGTCGATAAGGAGATAATGATGACTTTAGAAATTAAAACGTCCAGCGTTGAACCCATCCGCCAGACCTATGCCTATATTGAACGCCGTTTTGGCAACAAACCGGCCACACGTTATCAGGAAGTCAGCTTTGATGTGCAGGCGGCGACCAATTTCCATTATCGTCCGCTATGGAAACCGGAAAAAACCTTAAACGATCCAACCCATACCGCACTGCTGATGCAGGACTGGTATGCCTTTAAAGATCCGCGCCAGTTTTATTATGGCGCCTATGTGCAGCATCGCGCGCGTTTGCAGGATATTGCCGAAAGCAATTATGCCTTTTTTGAAAAGCGCGAACTGGTGGCGAACCTGTCCGAGGCAGTCCAGCAAAAACTGATGCAGTGCCTGTTGCCATTTCGTTATGTCGAACAGACTGCCAATCTGCACATGATGTCGGGCAGTGCCTATGGCTATGGCACGGTTATCACCCAGGCCTGTATTTTTGCCGCAATGGACCGTTTGGGCATGGCGCAGTATCTGTCACGAATTGGTTTGCTGCTCGATGGCAATCGTGGTGAGGCTTTGCAGCACGCCAAAACTGCCTGGATGGAAGATGCCGCCTGGCAGCCGCTGCGCCGTTTATGTGAAGTCAGCCTGACCGAGCAGGACTGGTTCAAACTGTTTTTATTACAAAACCTGATGATCGACAGCATGTTGCAGCAGCTGGTGTATGGCGAGCTGGATCAATGGCTGGTCGAGCAGGGCGCACGCGATATTGCCATGCTGACCGAGTTTATGCAGGACTGCCTGAACGATTTACGTAAATGGTCTGACAGTGTGTTGAAAACTGCAGTCGCAGAATCGGAGCATAACCAGCAGCTGATTCAGGGCTGGATTGAAGAACTGCTGCCCCAAGTGGAACAGGCCTTTTCTAGCTGGGCCACGCTCGCACTGGGTAGTGCATCGGTGGAATCCGCCATGAACCTGATTCAGGAACGTTGCAAGAAAGCCGGTTTACAGATTCAACACGCCTCAGCCGCATAAGGAGATGCCTCATGAGCTCAAAAGTTTATTTAGCCCTGCAAGATAACGACACTTCACGCTATATCGTCGAAGCGATTGAACAGGATAACCCGGATGCCAGCATCCAGTATTTACCGGCCATGATCCGCATTGAAAGCGAAACCGGTCTGATTGTACGGGCTGAAACCGTGTCGGAAAAACTGGGTCAGGATTGGGACATCCAGGAATTACAGCTCAACATGATTACTCTGGGCGGCAATGTCGAGGAAGATGATGACAGCTTCCAGCTGAAATGGAATTAAACAGACAACATGCCAAGGCCTGAGTGCCTGCACTGGAAAAATTGAACAGGATGATCAACATGAATACACAAGCCAAAACTGCACAGAAAAAACTGAATGCCAAAGACCGTTACCGGATGCTGACCCGTGATCTGGACTGGGATTTTTCCTATGCCGACCGTAAAGCCGCATTTCCGTATGAAGAATTTGAAGGCATTAAAATTACCGACTGGTCAAAATGGGAAGATCCGTTCCGTTTAACCATGGATGCCTACTGGAAATATCAGGCCGAAAAAGAGAAAAAACTCTATGCCATTTTTGATGCATTCGCGCAAAACAATGGCCAGATGAATGTCTCCAATGAACGTTATTTAAATGCGATCAAGCTGTTTTTAACCGCGGTTACCCCGCTAGAATATCAGGCCTATCAGGGTTATGCCCATGTCGGCCGTCAGTTCAGTGGTATTGGTGCGCGGATTGCCTCGCAAATGCAGTCGATTGATGAGCTGCGTCATGTACAGACCCAGATTCATGCCATGAGCCATTACAACAAGTTCTTTGATGGCTTTCAAGACTGGGCGCATATGCATGACCGGGTCTGGTATTTATCTGTGCCTAAATCATTCTTTGAAGATGCGCGTTCAGCCGGGCCATTTGAATTCCTGTTGGCGATCAGCTTTGCCTTTGAATATGTGCTGACCAACCTGCTGTTTGTGCCGTTTATGTCTGGCGCGGCCTATAACGGTGATATGGCCACCGTGACTTTTGGTTTTAGTGCCCAGTCCGATGAAGCACGTCACATGACCCTGGGCCTGGAAATTGTCAAATTCCTGCTGGAACAGCATGAAGATAACGTACCAATTGTGCAGGAATGGATTGATAAATGGTTCTGGCGCGGCACACGCTTATTATCAATTGTCGGTATGATGATGGACTACATGCTGCCAAATAAAGTCATGTCCTGGAAAGAAGCCTGGGAAACCTACTTTGAAGAAGCCGGCGGGGCGCTGTTTAAAGATCTGGCCCGTTATGGCATCCGTATGCCGAAATATTCGGAAGTGATTGAGAAAGAAAAAGAGCATGTGTCGCATCAGGCCTGGTGGATTTTCTATAACTTTGGCCATGCAGCCGGTTTCCACACCTGGATTCCAACCGATGAGGAAATGGACTGGCTGTCGGCCAAATATCCGGACACCTTTGACAAATATTATCGTCCACGCTGGGAACTGGCCCGCAAGATGGAAGCCGAAGGCAAACGCTTCTATAGCGCCGGTTTACCTCAATTGTGTCAGGTCTGCCAGATTCCAATGACCTTTACTGAAATGGGCGGCGACCCGACCATGTTCAGCTATCGCGACAGCATCTATCAGGGCGAGCGTTATCACACCTGTTCCGATGGCTGCCACGACATCTTTGAACGTGAACCGGAAAAATATATTCAGGCCTGGCTGCCAGTGAACCAGATTTTACAGGGCAACTGTGGCGGGCCAGATCTGGAGAGCATCCTGCATGATTATTATCACTTCAATGTCGGTGCAGACAACCTGGACATTGAAGGCTCGCCAGATCAGCAGCGCTGGAAAAAATGGAAAGGCGACGCCGCATAAAAAATGGAATTGGGTCATTGTTGCCAATGACCCGCTCAAGGAATTAGGAGATTTCTCATGACTGTACGTGCAATTCAAGACCATTATCAATTCGAACCGCGCGATGCCCAGCATCACTATGGCGACAACATGCTGTTGTATATTGGCTGGGATCATCACACCTTATATTGTGCGGCTCATGCCTTTGTGGTGTCACCGCAGCAGACCTTGCAGGATCTGATCGATCAGCAGATTCAGGCCGGTTTTCATCAGCATCCCGACTTTGAGCAGCTGGACTGGTCAACGGTGCAGTTTGTGTTAAACCATGAACCTTTACAGACCGATTTTTCCAAAACTCTGGCCGAGCTGGGCTTTGACCACAAATCCCTGCTGCGTTTTGTCAGCCCGGAACTAAAAGGCTATCAGGGTGCCCACGTTTAAGGAGAATGCGCATGAGTTATCAAGTTACCATTGAACCGATTGGCACCACCATTGACGTGGAAGAAGACCAGACCATTCTCGATGCCGCTTTACGTCAAGGCGTGTGGTTACCCTTTGCCTGCGGGCATGGCACCTGCGGCACCTGCAAAGTGCAGGTTACGGACGGTTTTTATGATGTCGGTGAAGCATCGCCGTTTGCCTTAATGGATATTGAACGTGAAGAAAACAAGGTGCTGGCCTGCTGCTGCAAACCGGAATCTGACATGATTATTGAAGCCGATGTCGATGAAGATGAAGATTTCATGGGCTATCTGGTTGAAGATTATCAGGCCACCGTGCTGGAAATGAAAGACCTGTCACCGACTATTAAAGGTCTGCGTTTGCAGATTGACCGTCCAATGCAGTTTCAGGCCGGGCAATACATCAATATCCAGTTTCCGGGTGTTGAGGGCACGCGCGCTTTCTCGATTGCCAATGCGCCAAGTGAAGCCGGTATTATCGAACTGCATATCCGTAAGGTCGAAGGTGGCACCGCCACCAGTTATGTGCATGAGGAACTGAGTGTGGGTGAAGAACTGCAATTGTCCGGGCCGTATGGACAGTTCTTTGTGCGTAAATCCGATGATCAGGACGTGATCTTTATTGCCGGCGGTTCAGGTTTATCCAGCCCACAATCCATGATTCTGGACTTGCTGGAACAGGGCGATAGCCGGATTATTTACCTGTTCCAGGGCGCGCGAGATTTAAGCGAACTGTATAACCGCGAACTGTTTGAGCAGCTGGTCAAGGACTATCCGAACTTCCGTTATATTCCGGCGCTGAATGCCGCGCAGGCGGAAGATCAATGGACTGGCTTTAACGGCTATGTACATGAAGCAGTGGCGGATTATTTTGAGCAGAAATGCAGTGGTCACAAAGCCTATTTATGCGGTCCACCGGTGATGATTGATGCCGCGATTTCAACCTTAATGCAAAGCCGCCTGTTTGAACGTGACATCCACACCGAACGCTTCCTGAGTGCGGCCGATGGGGCATCCGGTTCGGCCCGTTCGGCGCTGTTTAAGCATATTTAAGTTTAAGCGTGTTTTGTTTTTTGTCCGGTTTCGAATGACCTATTGCATGTCCCGTTGTCCATTATAGGTCATTCGTCTTTTGCCGCCTCCCTGATGCCCGCATCACGGAGGCGATTTTATAAACGCTAGCGGTTTTGAGAGTGCCTGGAAATTATTGCACTTCTGGCGGGAAACCATCTTCATTCAGCGCCGCCACCAGCTGATCTACGCTGGCACTGCTGTCAACGGTCACGATTTTACTGTCCAGATCAATGTCAACTTTGGCATTCGGGTCCACATCCTGAATGGTGGCTGTCACACCGCGGGCGCAGCCGCCGCAAGTCATATTGGCAATATGCAGTTTCATTAAGATGCTCCATGAGTCATGTGAAGATGCTTTCAGTTTAAAGCTTGTCATGATGGGAAGGTCAAGCCAAATTTTTATGCGCAGAGACTTGACCTTCCCATGATGTCAATCTGTATGCTGTAGGGAAATCCGGGTATTGGCCGAGGTAGGGCATGAGCATCTCAAATTCATCTGTTGTTTTTCGTGAAACATTGTCTATTCAGGGCATGACCTGTGCTTCATGCGTAGGCCGGGTGGAAAAAGCCTTAAAAAAAGTGGATGGGGTCGAGCAGGCCAATGTCAATCTGGCCACCGAACAGGCCGTGGTGGAATCTTCCGCACCACTTGACCGGGCCGCTTTGGTCAAAGCCATTGAGCGTGCCGGTTATGATGTGGTCGTCGCGGCACCCATCGAATTGTCAATTGATGGCATGACCTGTGCCTCCTGCGTGGCGCGGGTAGAAAAAGCCCTGAAAAAAGTGCCGGGTGTGCAGCAAGCCAATGTCAATCTGGCCACTGAGCAGGCCTGGGTCGAAGCCGATACTACGGTCAGTGCCGATAAACTGATTCAGGCCATCCGTAAGGCTGGTTATGATGCCCAGCTGCAGACCACGACCACCACTGAACAGGCGGATCAGAAAGCCAGCGAGCAGCAGCAACTAAAACGTGATCTGTTAATTTCCCTGGTGCTGGCCATTCCGGTATTTGTGCTGGAAATGGGCTCGCATTTAATTCCGGCTTTTCATATGTGGGTCATGCATCAGATCGGGCAGATGCCGAGCTGGCTGTTGCAGTTCGTGTTGACCACGCTGGTATTGCTATTTCCGGGCCGGCGTTTTTATCAAAAAGGCATTCCGGCCTTGCTGCGTTTCGCGCCGGATATGAACTCGCTGGTGGCAGTCGGAACCCTGGCCGCATACAGCTTTTCGGTGGTGGCGACTTTTATGCCACAGCTGTTACCGGAAGGCACGGTCAATGTCTATTTTGAAGCTGCCGCGGTGATTGTCAGCCTGATTTTGCTGGGACGCTATTTTGAAGCCAAAGCCAAAGGCCGCACCTCGCAGGCAATTCAGCACCTGATCGGCATGCAGCCAAAAACCGCCCGCATTGTACGTAATGGCCAAAGTGTGGAAGTGCCGCTGGCTGAAGTCAGCTCGGGTATGCAGGTCGATATCCGCCCAGGAGAGCGGATTCCGGTGGATGGGGAAGTGCTGGACGGCCGCAGTTATGTCGATGAATCGATGATTAGCGGAGAGCCGCTGCCAGTAGAAAAAATGGCAGGCAGTGCCGTGGTGGGCGGCACCATCAACCAGAATGGCAGCCTGAGCATCCGCGCAACTGCGGTGGGGGCAGATTCGGTGCTGGCGCAAATTATCCGCATGGTCGAGCAGGCGCAAGGCTCCAAACTGCCCATTCAGGCGCTGGTCGATAAAGTCACCATGTGGTTTGTGCCAGCCGTAATGCTAATGGCTGTGCTGACCTTTCTGGTCTGGCTGATTTTTGGTCCTGAACCGGCGCTAACCTTTGGTCTGGTCAATGCTGTAGCGGTGCTGATTATTGCCTGTCCATGTGCTATGGGGCTGGCCACTCCAACCTCGATTATGGTCGGCACTGGACGTGGGGCAGAAATGGGCATTCTGTTCCGTAAAGGCGAAGCCTTGCAGCTGTTACAGGAAGCGCAGGTGGTGGCGGTAGATAAAACCGGCACCTTAACCGAAGGCAAGCCGCAACTGACCGATTTTCATGTACAGGCCGGTTTTGAGCAGACGCAATTATTAAGCTGGGTGGCGGCGGTAGAAGCCAAGTCGGAGCATCCGATTGCCTTTGCTATTGTCGAAGCCGCGCAGCAACAAGGCTTATCTTTACCAGCTGTGAGCGATTTTGATTCGATTGTCGGGTCCGGCGTGAAAGGGCAGGTCAATGGTCAATGGCTGCATATCGGGGCCGACCGTTATATGCATCAGCTGGGTTTAAGTACCACAGCCTTTGATCAGGTTGCGGTACGTTTGGGGCAGGAGGGAAAAACACCACTGTATGTGGCGGTAGAGGATCAACTGGCGGCCATCATTGCCGTGGCCGATCCAATCAAAGACAGCACCTTTGCCGCGATTGAAGCCTTGCATCAGTTGGGCGTAAAAGTGGCAATGATCACCGGCGATAACCGGCATACCGCCGAAGCGATTGCCCGGCAGCTAAAAATTGATACTGTGGTTGCCGAAGTTCTGCCGGAAGGCAAAGTCGATAGCGTACGTGAATTGCAGCAGCAATATGGCCGTCTGGCCTTTGTCGGCGATGGGATTAATGATGCCCCGGCGCTGGCACAGGCCGATGTCGGGCTGGCCATTGGCACCGGTACCGATGTAGCCATTGAAGCCGCCGATGTGGTGCTGATGTCCGGCAGTTTAAAAGGCATTCCCAATGCGATTGCTTTAAGTCAGGCCACTATCCGCAATATCCGCCAGAACCTGTTTTGGGCCTTTGTTTATAACGTGGCCTTAATTCCGATTGCCGCCGGCGTGCTGTATCCGCTGTGGGGCATTTTACTGTCGCCGATGTTTGCTGCAGGCGCAATGGCACTGTCATCCGTGTTTGTGCTGGGCAATGCTTTACGCCTGAAGCGCTTTGCCGCGCCGCTGCAATAGCCGTTGGCGTCAGGACATTTTCGGTTTAAGATCGGAGGCAGGTCTTAAACCGCCGTATTGAGCGAGAAGCATGTGAATATTGGTCAAGCCGCAAAGCAGTCGGGCATCTCTGCCAAAATGATCCGTTATTATGAAAGTATCGGCCTGCTCACGGCTGCCCAGCGCAGTGCTGCCGGTTATCGGGTCTATTCCGAGCAGGATTTAAAAACCCTGAATTTTATCCGTCATGCCCGCGAGCTGGGCTTTTCTACCGAGCAAATGAAAGAACTGATTTCGCTGTGGAAAAATAGCGGCCGCCAGAGTGCAGAAGTGAAAGCGCTGACCTTAAAACATATTGATGAGCTGAACCAGAAAATCCAGCGTTTACAGGACATGGTCAATTTGTTGCAGCAATCTGCGCAGCATTGTCAGGGCAATCACAGCGCGGAATGTGCCATTCTGGACCAGATTGAAAAAGGCGGATAAGCCAGTAAGCAGCAGGAATCGAATTGCAGGAGGATGAATCAATGCAGATTCATCCTCCTTTTTTATGCTTTATTTACGGATTTGAATGGCAAACTGAATCACATGCGACTTCCCCTGATGCAGCTGTCCTTCATGACGTTCCACTTCACCGACAAAGAAATGCAGCAGATGATCCTGCTGGAAGATCTCTAGAAAATCACGTGGATCATACAGCATGTCAGGATTGCCCGGGCCACCTGTGGCATAGGCCAGTTGTGCTTTGGAATAGACCTCGCCAATGAACCAGCCACCGGATTTCAGGCTATGACGCACGCCGTGCAGTAATTTCTGCTGGGTCGGCTGATTGACATGACCAAACACGCAAATCGCATGCTGAAACTGGTTTTCCGGCCATTCTACCTGACTTAAATCCACCGCGGCGGTATCCAAGGTCAGCTGTTTGGCCTGGGCATGTTTTTGGGCTTTTTCAAGCGCAACAGTCGAATAATCCCAGAGTAGTCCGGCAAACGGCAGTTGCTGTTCACGGGCGCGCTCGGCCAGATAAATCAGGTTACGGCCTTCACCTTCAGCAATGCCCAGCGTAGCGCCAGAAATCGCTAACTGCTGGGCCATCTGCTGAATAAAAACGTTGGCCGCTTCGCCATATAAATGATCGGTGCTGTGGTAGCGTTCATCCCATGGATTGCTAAAGCGAGGTGTCATATGCAGGCCCTTCATTGGTTAAAAATAAACGGGGGAGAAGATTAAGACTGGCCTTGACTATAACATATTATAAAAACATATATTGTTTTATTCGGCTTCGGCAAGTTGTATTTGGGTGAAGCCTGATGGGCCGGCTTTTCTGCGGTTAATATTCAGTGTATTTACTGCAATAGCGCTTCATCCGCAGGGCCTTCAGGCGTTATCATGGACAGATCAAAGCATTGGATTGCCTTATGAAAATTATTGCCGATGAAAATCTGGCCTTTACCGATTATTTTTTTGCCGAGTTTGGTGAAATCTCCCATCGTCCGGGCCGGACCTTAACTGCGCAGGACCTGCACGATACCGAAGCCTTACTGGTGCGCTCGGTAACCAAGGTCAATGCCGAACTGATCCAGCACAGCAAGCTGCGTTTTGTGGGCAGTGCCACCATTGGTACCGATCATCTGGATATTGCCGCGCTGGAACAGCAGCAGATTCGCTGGTCCAATGCCGCCGGCTGTAATGCACAGGCGGTTGCCGAATATGTGATTACCGCCTTACTGCATGTGCGTCCAGCCTTACTGGAAGCAGGCCAGCAGTTCTGTCTGGGCATTATCGGACTGGGCAATGTCGGTTCGCGTCTGGCGGTAATGGCGGAACTGCTGGGCTGGAAAGTGGTGGCTTATGATCCTTTGGTGCAACGTGAAAGTGTGCAGCAACTGGCATTGGCAGACGTATTGGCTCAGGCCGATGCCATTTCGATTCATGTGCCGCTGACCAAAACCGGTCCGTATCCGACCTATCATCTGTTCAATGCCGAAACCCTGGCCCAGATGAAGCCGGATGCAATTTTAATTAACTCAGCGCGTGGTCCGGTGGTGGCAGAGCAGGCATTAATGACCGATATCCAGCAGACCGGGCGTGCGGTGGTGCTGGATGTATTTGAGCATGAACCGGAAATTTCTGCCGAATTATTACATCTGGTCACGTTGGTAACGCCGCATATTGCCGGTTACAGTCTGGAAGGCAAAGCCCGC
Source organism: Acinetobacter sp. Q186-3 (assembly GCF_013420655.1). Taxonomy (NCBI): domain Bacteria; kingdom Pseudomonadati; phylum Pseudomonadota; class Gammaproteobacteria; order Moraxellales; family Moraxellaceae; genus Acinetobacter; species Acinetobacter sp. Q186-3. The sequence continues at coordinate 120,044 of NZ_VOXS01000005.1, forward strand.
GGCACACAAATGATTTATGCCGCTTTTTGTGAAGTCTTTGGGCAAGTGGCACATAAACGCTTTGAAAACCAGTTGCCGCCGTGCAGCGATTATTTTAGTGGTCAGCCGTTAAAAGCCGCACTGCAACAGCATCTGCCACAGATGTATGATATTGCCGCCGATGACGCCAAATTACGTGCCTGCTTAAAAGACGGCAAGGTCGATCAGCAGGCCTTTGACCATTTACGCAAGACTTATCCGCTGCGCCGTGAATGGGCTGCGCATGGAGGGCCAGCCGCATGAGCCTGAACTATCAGCCGACCTGTAGTCTTGAGGCTATGCGCGCCCGCGCCAAGATGTACGTCCAGATTCGCCAGTTTTTTGCTGAGCGCGAAGTGCTGGAAGTGGAAACGCCTATTTTGTCGCAGGCCGGTGTCACCGATGTACATTTAAGCTCGGTACAGGCCAAGCGTCATGTATTGGGCCAGCAGCAGACGCATTATCTGCAAACTTCGCCTGAATTTGCCATGAAACGCCTGCTGGCCAGTGGCAGTGGCCCGATTTACCAGATCTGCAAGGTGTTTCGTGATGATGAGCACGGCCGCAAACACAATAGCGAATTTACCATGCTGGAATGGTATCGCCCGGGTTTTAGCCTGAAAGAGCTGATGTTTGAAGTCACCGATTTACTCAATCTGACCTTGGCACAGCGTTTTGGTGAAGTGCGTCCGACAGTACTGAGTTATAAACATGCTTTTATGGACCGGCTGGATCTAAATCCGCTGCAAGCGACATTGCAGGAACTGAAAGCCTGCTGTCAGCGTGTCGGGCTAAGCCTCGATTTAGGTGATGATCGTCTGGGCTATATCGACCTGTTGTTCTCGCATATGGTTGAGCCTAGTCTGGGCTTTGATACGCCGGTATTCCTGACTGATTTCCCGCCGGAACTGGCCTCACTGGCCAAAACTCGTGTCGATGAAGATGGCGAACTGGTTGCCGCCCGTTTTGAGCTGTACATTGAAGGGCTGGAACTGGCCAATGCCTATGATGAACTGGCTGAGGCCGAGGTGCTCCGTGGCCGTTTTGAAGCCGACAATCAGGAGCGGGAAAAACTGGGCTTGCATGTGATGCCACTTGATGAATATCTGCTCAGTGCCTTGCCTCAGATGCCGCCATGTTCAGGTATTGCGCTGGGTATTGACCGTTTATTGATGATTGCCACCCAGCAGATGCGTTTGGAACAGGTAATTACTTTTCCGGCCGAACGGTCTTAAGGCGGCTTCATCCAGATCAGCACAGGGGGATGATTCATCCCTGATCAACAAAAATACCCGTGCACGACACGGGTATTTTAAATTTTATGACTCAATTTTAGCTTGCGGCTGTATATTCTGCTTTCAGCACTTCAATCGCTTTAATGCGGCGCTGAATCAGCATTTCACCAATATCGGGGCCTTTAATCTCAGGCGGTAAATCCTGCGCTTTAATGCCGCGCACCACCTGCATGGCTTTTAGCACATAATCGGCCTGCGGATAGTCCCGATCTTCCATGCCTAAACGGCCACGCGAATCACATTCACAGGCCTGGACAAAGGCTTCTACCCGTTCCGGACGACGCAATACATCCAGACGCTGTAACAGACGCCATAAGGTGCCCGGTTTCAAGGTCAGGGCCTGATGGCATTTTAAATGTTCCTTGCACACCGCCAGTGCCAGCTGTTTGGTATAGGTTGGCACTTTCAGGCGGTCACACAGGTCAGTAACCGGCTGAATACCACGTTCTTCATGCATGATATGACGCGGTAATTCATCGGCTGGGGTCAGGGCCTTGCCCAAGTCGTGCACCAGCACGGCAAAACGCACATCCAGACTGTAATTCTGGCGGCAGGCCTGTTGCAGGGACATTAAGGTATGCACGCCGCAGTCAATTTCCGGATGATATTCCGGGCGCTGTGGAATCCCAAACAGGGCATCAATTTCCGGGAACAAGGCTTTTAAGGCACCGCAGCGACGCAGCACTTCAAAGTATTCATCGGCATGATCTTCCTGCAAGGCGCGTGCAGTTTCTTTCCAGACCCGTTCCGGGGTTAAGGTATCCAGCTCGCCAGATGCTGCCAGCGTGCGCATCAGGGTCAGGGTGTCATCGGCCACACGAAAGCCCAGCGCTTTATAACGCGCAGCAAAACGGGCAATTCTGAGTACACGTAATGGGTCTTCAACAAAGGCGTCGGAAACATGACGCAGCACTTTTTGCGCCAGATCCTGCTGTCCACCATAAGGATCATAGACCTGGCCGTTTTCATCCATGGCCATGGCATTAATGGTCAGGTCACGACGGATTAAATCTTCTTCCAGCGTGACATTGGGTGCAGTATAAAACTCGAAACCATGATAGCCCTGACCGGCTTTACGTTCGGTACGGGCCAGTGCATATTCTTCTTTTGATTCAGGATGTAAAAACACAGGGAAGTCTTTGCCCACGGGCTGATAGCCTTGGGCCAGAAGCTGTTCGGGTGTTGCCCCGACAACCACATAATCTTTTTCGTGATAGGGGTGCCCCAGCAAATGATCTCGCACCGCACCGCCTACTAAATAAACTTGCATGAAAAAACCTCTATTCTTGAGGTCATCATGCAACAGAATAGAGGTTTTCTCAAGTCAGAATGCCGAGCTTTTCACTCGGCATTCAGTTTTTATAGCGCGTCTTGTTCCGCTTGCTGAATTTCTGCCACGGTTAACGCAGTCATATTCACCACACGACGGGTGGTCGCTGTTGGCGTTAAAATATGTACCGGTTTCGCTGCGCCCAGCAAAATTGGACCAATGGTCACGTTGCTGCCTGAAGTCGATTTCAACAGGTTAAACGAAATATTGGCTGCATCCAGGTTCGGCATAATCAGCAGGTTAGCTGAACCTTTGAAGCGTGAGTTCGGGAATGCGAAATGGCGAATATTTTCGTCCAGTGCCGCATCACCATGCATTTCACCTTCCACTTCAAGTTCTGGTGCAATCTCAGACAGAATATCAAACACTTTACGCATTTTTTGCGCGCTGGCATCGTTCTGGTCTGAACCAAAGCTTGAATGCGACAGCAGGGCAATACGTGGTGTTACACCAAAACGGCGTACTTCTTCAGCGGCCAGAATGGTCATTTCAGCCAGCTGTTCAGCTGTCGGATTACGGTTGATGTAAGTGTCGGCAATAAACAGGTTACGATCTTCCAGCATCAGCGCATTCAGAGTGAAGAAAGTATTGTGACCTTCTTTCAGACCAATAATATTGCTGACGAAGTCTAAGTGAATGTCGTAGCTTGAATAAGTACCACATAACATACCGTCAGCCAGACCGTGTTTCACCAGCATTGCGGCAATTAGAGTCGAACGGCGACGTGCTTCACGCTGCGCATATTCAGGCGTTACACCTTTACGCTGCATGATGCTGTAGTAATCATCAGCGAATTTTTCGTAATCCGGGTTTTTCTCCTGATCAACAATAGTGATATTCACACCATGTTCCAGACGTAAGCCCAGTTTCTTGATATTCGCTTCAATAACCGCGGTACGACCCACCAGAATCGGTTGTGCCAGACCTTCGTCCACTGCAATTTGTACTGCACGTAAAACGCGTAAGTCTTCGCCTTCTGCATAGGCAATGCGTTTCGGATCGGTTTTCGCCTGCGCAAAAATTGGTTTCATCATAAACGCAGAGTTATATACAAACTCTGACAGACGTTGATGATAAGCCGAGAAGTCCTGAATTGGACGTGTTGCCACGCCTGAATCCATCGCTGCTTTGGCAACCGCTGGAGCAATTTCAAGAATCAGACGCTGATCAAGCGGACGTGGAATTAAATAGTCACGACCAAATGAAGCAGATTTCTCACCATAGGATGCCGCATCTGCTTCTATGTGCGCCATACGTGCAATCGCGTGTACGCAGGCAATTTTCATTTCTTCGTTAATGGTGGTTGCACCGACATCTAGCGCACCACGGAAGATGTACGGGAAGCACAGCGCGTTATTCACCTGGTTCGGATAGTCGGAACGGCCGGTTGCCATAATTACATCATCACGTACTTCGTGGGCATGTTCAGGCAGAATTTCCGGGTCCGGGTTAGCCAGAGCGAAGATGATTGGATTAGCCGCCATCTGCTTGACCATTTCTTTGGTCAGAATACCGGCAGCAGAGAGACCGAGGAACATATCGGCACCGGCAATTACATCGGCCAGTTGGGTTGCTTCAATATCCTGTACGTAGCGTTTTTTCGACTCGTCCAGACCTTCACGTTTGGTGGTCAATAGACCGCGTGAGTCCGCCACAATAATATTTTCTTTTTTCGCACCCAGGGCACAAAGCAGGTCCAGGCACGACAGGGCAGCAGCACCGGCACCTGAAGCCACAATCTTGATTTCGGCAATGTTTTTGCCGTTCAGTTGTAGCGCATTCAGCAGCGCAGAACCGACGATAATTGACGTACCATGCTGGTCATCATGGAACACCGGAATGTTCATGCGTTCACGCAGTTTTTGCTCAATGTAGAAGCATTCTGGTGCCTTGATGTCTTCAAGGTTAATCCCGCCAAAGGTTGGTTCGAGTGCAGCAACGATATCAACGATTTTGTCTGGATCATTTTCAGCGATTTCAATGTCAAATACATCGACGCCGGCGAATTTCTTGAACAGAACGCCTTTACCTTCCATAACCGGTTTAGACGCTAAAGGACCGATGTTCCCTAAACCTAGTACAGCGGTACCGTTACTCACCACGGCAACCAGGTTGCCACGTGCTGTATACAGTGCTGCAGTAGAAGGATCTCGTTCAATCTCTAAACATGGTGCCGCGACACCAGGTGAGTATGCAAGCGCTAAGTCACGTTGGTTGACCAGCTGCTTACTTGGGGTAACGCTGATTTTACCTGGAGTAGGAAATTCGTGATAATACAAAGCCTGCTGTTTTAATGATTGATCGTCCATCTGAATCTCGTATGTTACTGTGTCCAGCGATGCTGGCGGTTTGTGCTAAATCTGCTCGAATATACCATTACTTACGCGCTAAGCACAGTCAAAGCTGCGCATTTTTAGAACAAACTTAGAAGTTTAAGCTATAGATTAAGATTCACTAACAATAAGTGGTGTCTGCATTTTTTCACTCAGGAAGCGGGTCGCATCCTGTTGTGGCAGCGGTTTGGAGAATAAAAAGCCCTGGGCGATGTCGCAATCGAGCTTTCTGAGGTACTGAAGTTGATGTTCAGTTTCAATACCTTCAGCGACAATGGTCATGCCCATGGCTTTGCCCATGGCAATCATGGCACTGACAATGGCTTCCTGCTTGCTGTGGCCAATCTTGGACACAAAGCTGCGGTCGATCTTTAAAACATCTATAGGAAAATCGGTTAAGTAAGAGAGGGAAGAATAACCGGTACCAAAATCATCCAGCGAAATATGAATATGGCGCTTCTTGATTTCTTCCAGAATATATTTGACCTCGTCGGTATTTTCCAGCAACGACGATTCAGTAATTTCCAGTTCCAGGCTTTCACCGGAAATATGATAGGTATTGAGCGCCTCATCAATATCTTCCAGCAAATGTCCGCGTTGTAGCTGCTGCGCCACAATATTGACCGAAACCCGGATGTTATCAAAGCCCAGTGCCTGCCAGTCCCGAATCTGCTTGGCGGTTTGCTGAATTACGATATGGCCAATCTCTGAAATCAGGCTGGTTTGCTCGGCAATTGGAATAAATAAGCCGGGTGGAATCAGGCCTTTTTCCGGATGGTTCCAGCGTACCAAGGCTTCAAAACCGGAGACCTGCTGATCATGGAAATTGATTTTTGGCTGGTAATAGACGATCAGCTCATCATTTTTAATGGCCTGACGTAAATCGCGCTCAATGTGCACGTCCTGCTCTAACAGCTTGGTGGTTTCCAGCGAATAGTATTTGGTGGTATTGCCACCCAGACGCTTGGCTTCCGACAGCGCCTGTTCGGCACAGTTGTTTAAATAATCCAGCTGCCGGCCATGTTCAGGATATAAAGACACGCCCATCGACAGGGTAATAATATGGTCCTGACCCTGGATATTAAACGGCGCCGAGAAGGCTTTGGTAATGCGTTCGCAATGCTGCTGCACCGATGGACGAATATGTGATAGCTCATAAATAATGGCAAAATCATCGCCATTTAAATGCGCCACCAACAGCGCTTCGGCATTAATGAGGCGTAAACGCTGCGCCACCTGTCTTAGCAGTTCATCGCCGCCATTATGGCTTAAATATTCATTCAGCACCCGGAACCGGTCGATGTTCAGACGAATCACCGCCAGTTGTTTAATCGAATCCTGATGGGACACCAGATACTGATGCAGCTGATAGTTATAATAAAACCGGTTAGGCAGATCGGTCAGCGTGTCATAATTTTCCAGATAGGACAGGCGCTGTTCCTGCCGGCGGCGCTCGGTTAAATCCGAGACAATCCCGACATAATGGGTAGAGCGGTTCTGCTCATTGCTGACGGTATTCATGTGCAGGCGGATGGTCAGCTCTTTGCCCGACAGGTATTTTTCATCCATTTCGCCATCATATTCGCCTTCTTTGAGCAGTTGCTTGACAATGGCATTGTGCATACTGCGCTGCCGTGATTTGTAATTGCTGGCAATATCAAACAGATGTTTGCCAATAATCTGCTCGCGACTAAAGCCGGTCAGCTGTTCAAAGCACGGATTGACCTCAATATAACGCAGGTCCTCATTCAGAATAAAAATCCCTTCTGCTGCCTGCTGTAGTACGCTGGCGGTCAGTTTCAGGCGTTCCTGATCGGTTTTTTCCTGATGGATGTCACGGCGGATACCGACCATGCGTAATGGACGCCGGGTTTCGGGGTCACGCTCAATCACACGGCCAACATCATGTACCCAGACCCATTTGCCATTGCTTTGCTGTACCCGGTAGGTCACTTCATAGCGGTCGGTCTGGCCACGCAGATGCTGCTTCATGGTGTTACGAAAATGCGCCAGATCATCCGGGTGAATCAGTTGCTGCAGTTTGTGATGATGGGCTTTGGAGCCGGACATTTTCAGCTGCTGGTGTTCATTGGTCAGGGTAATCAGGCGATGCTTGATGTCCCAATCCCATGGTTTTAACCCGGCCACTTCATGCGCCAGCACCAGATTGGCCTGTTGATCTTGTAGGGCTTTATGGATTTGCTCCAGATCAAAGGTCCGCTCTTTCACTTTCTGTTCCAGCATCTGGTTATTAAACTGCAACTGCTGCTCAATGTCTTTGGAGCGGTTCATTTCCGTTTGCAGTTGCTGGCATAGCTGGTCGGTCCAGGCCACTTGCTGTTCGGCCTGTTTTTTCAGCTGATTATTCTTGAAATAGACGCTAGATAGCCGGCGATGCATGTGCATGGAGGTATTGGCACAAATCAGCAGACAGATTAAGGCAAAGTTGGTGGCCAGATAAAACAGCGGTTCGGTGTTGCTGTTAAAGAACAGTGGGGAAATTAAATACGGCACAATGGCCGGAATAAATACCAGCGAAAAATAGCTCAGGCGCTGGGTTAAAAAGGTGAGGGCAAAGGTCTGGCTAATAATCACCAGCAAAGCCGCCAGAATAATGGCCTGATAGGTGCTCATGTCTGGACTGTACTTCGGCAGGAAATAGTACAGCAGGGCAATGCCAATACCAAGGCTAATACCAACCAGCAGGCATACCAGCTTGATCCAGCGATGCGCCATTTGAATACTGTATTGACCGGGCTTAAAGCGCATTTCATTAAAGAACAGGCAGCCGGCCAGCCCCAGTTCACTCAGTAGGAACCAGGCATTAAATGCGAAAGTTGAAAAATTAAAAGAGTAGTGAAAAATAAAATAAATATAAAAACAGAGAATGAGGATGCTCAGCAAAAAGAAGCGCATCAGCCGGATTGTATTGGTGATTTGGGCAGCATACAAATATTGCTCCATGAGCTCATCCTGATGGTCTGACATATATCCCCAAAACCCTATAAATTACAGAGTATGTAAAAATCCATTTTATTTTATGAATAACCTGATATTAGGTGAAATTGTAAAATAATATTTTGAGATTAGTCAGTAAACTTTAAAAAAGCAATCATCTGACTCAGCATTCAGCTAAAAATAAGACGAATTACACGCTGAAGTTAAAATTTAAAATAGAAAGTGCGACCACAGGCGCAGTTTCAGTTCTTAACACGCGCTCGCCTATACACCAGTTCACAAAACCTTTCGTATTTGCGCTACTGATTTCAGCCTCGCTCAGGCCGCCTTCAGGCCCAATTAACAGGGCAAGTTCTGGCGTGGCATTGTGTAAGACATTCACTTCATCTTTGTTGGGTGCTAATACCAGTTTGGTGGCTGGCAGATCGGTATCGAGCCATTTTTCCAGCGACATCGGCGGGAGAATTTTAGGCACAATATTCAGACCACATTGCTCACAAGCAGCAATGGCGATACCTTGCCAGTGATCCAGTTTTTTCTGGTCACGGTCGTATTTCAGACGCATTTCGCAGCGTTCAGAGGTGAGGAGCTGAATCTCGGAAACGCCGAGTTCCACCGCTTTTTGAATGGCATAATCCATCCGGTCGCCCTTACTCATGACCTGACCGAGCAGGGCCTTGAATTTAGGTGTACGGTTGCCCGGATTAAAGCTGTTGACCATCACCGTTGCTGTTTTTTTCTGGACGTCGGTAAGGGTCACTTCATATTCGCCACCTTGTCCATTGAACAGGGTGGCTGTGTCGCCCACTTGTGCACGCAGTACTTTACACCAATGGTGAAACACGGTTTCGGTCAGCGCGAGCTGCGTCTCAACCGTTAATTCAGCTTCAATATAAAAACGTGGCATAAAGTACAACTCGCAAAAAGAAAATTAGGCTAAACCAAGATCAGTCACAAGCTGACGGGTAGGCTCGGTATTGTTCATGGTGTAGAAGTGCAGACTTGGCGCACCACCTGCAATCAGGCGTTCACAGAATTTCAGCACCACTTCATGACCGAAGGCTTTAATCGATGCCGTGTCATCACCATATGTCGCCAGTTGCTTGCGAATCCAGCGTGGAATTTCAGCACCAGTACTATCGGCAAAGCGAATCAGGTTGCTGGCATTGGTAATTGGCATAATACCCGGCGCCACCGGAATATTGACACCGGCTTGCTGAATACGCTCAACAAAGTAGAAGTAGGCATCCGGATTGAAAAAGAATTGCGTTAAGGCTGCATTGGCGCCGGCATTTACTTTTTCAACAAAATGCTGAATATCTTTATCAAAGCTTTCCGCTTGTGGGTGCATTTCCGGATAGGCAGCCACTTCAATATGGAAATGATCACCGGAATGTTCACGAATAAAGCGGACTAGATCCTGTGCATATGGCAATTCACCCAAGCCAACCTGACCGGATGGCAAGTCACCACGCAGTGCCACAATACGGTCAATACCTTGTGATTTGTACAGGTCCAGCAATTCGGCAATACGGGCTTTATCATCACCAATACAAGACAGGTGAGGCGCAACCGGTGTGCCTTTGCCATTGAAGTCGTTAATGGTCGATAAGGTACGTTCACGAGTTGAACCACCAGCGCCATAGGTCACCGAGAAAAATTCTGGATTTAAAAGCTGAAGCTCTTGGTGTACGGTCTTGAGTTTTTCTGCACCGGCATCAGTTTTGGTTGGGAAGAACTCGAATGAAATCGGAATCTGTTTTGACATGTTGAAATCCTTTTTATAAATACTTTTTATTCACCCTCTCCCTGACCTCTCCCAAAGGGAGAGGAGTATTCATTACTGAATAACGCAGAGTCTTGGCTCAAATTACTTAAATTTCACAAGTAAAACTCGTAATGTAAATGATTTGAGAGTTCACCCTCTCCCTATGGGAGAGGGATGGGGTGAGGGCTAATTAATATTTATAAGCATCCGATTTAAACGGACCTTCAACCGCTACACCTAAGTAGTCCGCTTGTTCTTGCGTCAATTGCGTCAGAACGCCGCCAAAACCTGCAACCATTGCAGCTGCAACTTCTTCGTCCAATTTCTTCGGAAGCAGTTCAACGCGAATCGCGGCTTGTTTTTGATCTTCAGGAAGATCAGCAAATTTCTCAGCGAACAAGTGCATTTGACCTAAAACCTGGTTGGCAAATGAACCGTCCATCACGCGTGATGGGTGACCTGTTGCGTTACCCAGGTTCACTAAACGACCTTCAGACAGCAGGATCAGGTAATCGTTTTCATTTTCTGAACGATACACCTGGTGAACTTGAGGTTTCACTTCAACCCACTTGTAACCACGTAGGTAGTTGGTGTCGATTTCAGTGTCAAAGTGACCGATGTTACATACAACAGCACCTGCTTTTAATGTATCCAGCATGGCAGCGTCACAAACGTGGTAGTTACCCGTTGTTGTTACGATCAGGTCAGTGTTTAAAAGAAGGTCAGCGTTAACGTCTTCTTTCTTGCCGGTTTGAACACCATTTTTGTATGGAGAAACCACTTCATAACCGTCCATGCAGGCTTGCATTGCACAGATAGGATCGATTTCAGAAACACGTACGATCATGCCTTCTTGACGAAGTGATTGCGCAGAACCTTTACCTACGTCACCGTAACCAATGACCAGCGCACGACGACCAGATAAAAGCATATCGGTTGCACGTTTGATGGCATCGTTGAGTGAGTGACGGCAACCGTATTTGTTGTCGTTTTTAGACTTGGTTACTGAATCGTTTACATTGATTGCAGGTACTTTCAGAGAACCGTCTTTCCACATTTCAAGCAGACGTTGTACACCTGTGGTGGTTTCTTCAGTAATACCGTGGATTTTCGCCAAAACTTCTGGGTATTTTTCATGAACAAGTGCAGTTAAGTCACCGCCATCGTCCAGAATCATGTTGGCATCCCAAGGCGTGCCATTTACGTTAATTTGTTGCTCTAAGCACCACACGTATTCTTCTTCAGTTTCACCTTTCCAAGCGAACACAGGAACACCAGACGCAGCAATGGCAGCAGCAGCGTGGTCTTGAGTCGAGAAGATGTTACAAGAGGTCCAGCGTACTTCAGCGCCAAGTTCAACCAAAGTTTCGATCAGAACAGCTGTTTGGATTGTCATGTGGATACAACCCAGGATTTTAGCGCCAGCAAGTGGTTTAGCCGCAGAGTAGCGTTTACGCAGACCCATCAGGGCTGGCATTTCAGCTTCTGCAAGTTTGATTTCTTTACGACCGAAGTCCGCTAAAGTGATGTCTGCTACTTTGTAATCAGTAAATGAAGCATTAACCGCGTTCATCACGATCTCCTTAATAAAAACAATTGATCATTCAGTTCGCGGATGCCGTTGTTGATCAAAGCGGATGTTTGACCGATGGTCGAGCCTAGCGCTTTTACATTTCGTACCTGTAAAACGTCGCAGCATCCCTCGACTAGCGCAGTATTGTACTTGGAAATTGCCCAGAGTTCCAATCTGAAATTGTTGAATATCTGGCTAAACTGTTCCGGTTTCTCGCTGTAGTGTTCTTTGATCTCCAAAACAATTAAAAATTCCGGCTAATCCAGCGCCTATCTCCATGCATCAATATAAAAAAGCCCATCATCTGATGAGCTTTTGATCGGGTTGAGTGGGTTACTCGGCAGCTTTGGCTTTTTCGGCCCAGTAATCTGCCTGTGCTTCATTAATCTCGACCCCCAGGCCATGTTCATAAATACAAGCCAAATCGCGCATGGCCTGTGCATCACCGAGTTCAGCCGCTTGCTGAACCAAATTTACCGAGGTCGGAATATCTTTTTCTACCACATTCCCACGACGATAATAGCCAGCCAGCTCCAGAATTGCGCCTGCATGTTTCTGTTCGCTTGCTTGTTTCAACCAGTAATAGGCTAACTCAAAGTGAGTTTTGGAATCTTCAGGATCATCTTCCTGCACGTCTTTGGCATAGACGGTATAACCTTCGCCCAACCAGTACATGGCTTCCAAATGACCATTTTCAGCGGCTTTTAAGGCCCATTCTTCAGCCAGCAGGTTGTCATCTTCATGCTCGCTTTGCATATACAATTCAGCCAGCTCAAACTGGGCATCGGCTTGGCCTGCAAGCGCACGGTTAATCAGGGCGGGAGGAACAGTGATGGCGTCCGACATGGTCATATCCAGAAAATATTTGCTATAAGCCTAAAAGGTCTGCCGGAAAAAAGCCAATCTGAAATGAAATGTTTTGAGTCATAACGCAAAATTGCTCGCTAAATTGTGGTAATTTTCAACTTTTAAAATATCAAGTATAGTGCAAATGACTATATAAAATTACAACAATAGCCTTGTATTTTAACCCTAAATTCTCCGAAGATAAGATTTTAAACGGTTATAAAAATGGAGTTTCCATGCAGCTCACTAAAACCTGTCTTAGCTTGGGGTTAGCCATGAGTATCTCTCAGTTTGCTTTTGCAGATTGGGTGGATGATGCCGCTACAAAAGTCGAGCAGCATACCATTCAATTGCGTCATCATATTCATGCCAATCCTGAACTTGGCAATATGGAATTTAAAACGTCGGAACTGGTGCAAAAAGAATTACGTTCTTACGGCATTGAAGTGAAAAAAGGCTTTGCCAAAACCGGTGTGATTGGCGTATTAAAAGGTGCAAAACCGGGTCCAATTATGGCCTTACGTGCCGATATGGATGCCTTGCCGATGGAAGAAAAAGCCCAGGTACCTTTTGCCAGTAAAGCCAAAGGTATTTATCAGGGCGCAGAAACACCGGTTGCGCATGCCTGCGGACATGATACCCACACTGCCATGCTGTTAGGTGCGGCCAAGGCACTGGCAGAGAATAAAGATAAAATTGCCGGAACCGTGGTCTTTGTATTCCAGCCTGCGGAAGAAGGTGGTGCCGATATTGATAACTTCCTGAATGGTGATCAGGTCGGTGCACGTAAAATGATTGCCGATGGCGCACTGAATAATCCAAAACCTGAAGTGATTTTTGGGATGCACGTGATGGCAGGTATGCCAAGTGGCAATATTTTCTATAAAGATGGTGTGGCTTTAAACAGTGCCGACAATATTCGAGTGACTTTAACCGGTCAGCAGGTACATGGTTCAATGCCGTGGAAAGGACGTGATTCTATTGTCGCCGCGGCTGATATTATCCAGAATTTACAGACCATGGTGTCGCGCCGTGCCGACTTGAGTAAAGGCATGGGCGTGGTTAGTATCGGGCAGATTCAGGGTGGTACCAGTGGTAATATCTTGCCTGAACAGGTTTCGATGATCGGAACCATTCGTTCCAATCATGAAGATATCCGTCAAAGCATCTACAAAAACCTGCCAACCATGATTGATCACACCGCGCAAGCCAATGATGTAAAAGCCAAAGTGGAAATTTCACCGTATGCGCCGGTCACCACCAATGATAAAACCTTAACTGAATTGATGGCGCCATCTTTAATTCAGGCCGCGGGTGAAGGTAAGGCGCATGTTTTAGAACATAACCAGAGCGCCAGTGAAGACTTTTCTTATTATGGCCAGCTGATGCCATCTTTATTTGTATTCCTAGGTGCGACACCAGCTGATCAGGATATGAGTAAAGCCGCACCGAACCATAACCCGTACTTTATTGTCGATGATAAAACCTTAAAAACCGGGGTAGAGTCGCATATGCGTTTTATTCTGGATTATCCAAAAGTTGCCAGCCAGGTACAAAGTGCATGGAAGGCGAAAAAATAATACTCTTGAATATATAAATCCCAAGAGCGAAAAAACGGAGCAGATCGGCTCCGTTTTTTATGACTCATAGATAGAACAATCAAATATCCGCTTTGAAATATAAAATTGAGCAGGAGAGAGTTAGGTAATAACGATGGAAGTTTAACGGAACCCATATATCAAAATAGCCTACGTTATTTAATCTCTTTTACCTCTCAGAACCTGATCATGCGTTAATTATAAAATGAAGATTAAATATTCCTTGTTTGCGTCTGTTATGACTTAGAGAGAAAACCAGGATAAGGGAGTTTTTGATTTATCAGAGGATGGATAACAGCAGTCGATGTAAACCAATTCATCTTTAATTTAAATTACTTACAAAAATAGAGTTGAGCGGAGCCGTAGCATTTTTTAAGTTAGACCCATACAACGGAACAAAAAAAGAGAAGAAAAAAATGGTGAACTTTCTAACCGCAGAAGATGCAAAAGTGCTTTCGGCGCATGCCAATCTGGACATCAACCTGTATAAAGCGCGTTTAGCCAGTTTAATTGAAGAGAATGCCAAGCAGGGCAACACTGCAGTATTTACGGTATTGCCCAAACATTTGCCTTTGGAAGAAATCCGTAATCTCTCCGCCGAACTGACCCAGCTTGGTTATCAGGTGCGTTTTGAGGTCAGTGAATTCTTTTACAGTTTTAATGTGTACTGGATTTAAACTCGTCCGAAATTTACGCGTTGGCCTGATAGTCCTGAATGACTTCTAACGCCGCACGGAAGGCCTCTTGCGTAGCCGGTGCGCCGCAATAGGGCAGGCTATGTAGCAGCACTTCCTGAATTTCTTCCACTGTCGCGCCATTATTTAAAGCCCCGCGTACATGACCTTTTAATTCAGTCGGGCTTTTGAGCGCAGTTAAAAAGGCAATTGTCACCAGTGAACGATATTTGCGCGGCAATACATCTTCACGTTGCCAGGTAGAACCCCAGGCATGTTCATTAATCCAGTCCTGCAAAGGCTGGGTAAACGGCACAGTATTGTCCTGCGCACGTTTCACAAAACTTTCACCCATGACTTCTGTACGTACTTTTAAACCATTGTCATAATCTTGTTGTGACATCTTGTTTCCCTCAATATTGTTTTCGATGTAGCTTAACGGCTTATGCAGTCTATACCATTGGAAGATGGTCGTAGAATGCCTGTCAGAAGTGTCATTTCCAGTCCATAAAAAAGTGGCCCGAAAGCCACTTTATTCAATATTCAGCATATAACTAAAAACGGATAAACGGTTCCGGATCCTCTTTATGATGATCTGTGGCCAGTTGTGCGGTGCCACCGGTTTTCGGTTCTGCTGAAGTTGCCGGAGGATGAGCTTCCGTATCGACACCTAAAGGTTCAATTAAATGCGGATTGTCTAGTGGCAGGGTCTGTTCCAGCTGCATATCGAAAATATCGGTCAGAATACTGTCAAAGCGCTGCGCGTTATAACTGAGTAGCTGGCTAGCTTCTTCGGGTTGAATCGCGCCGGTATTTAGGGCATCGGCAATGTGTTCTTCAAAACTGAGGCCATCAAAACTGCCTTTGGCTTCAGCTTTTTTAAAGCGATCCCACAGCGGTTCAATCTCGGTTAAGCTCTGGAAGGTACTTTCCATCCGGCCAAAGACATCGTCCGGGTCCGTGTTATAGAAAACATGCTGTTTCAGCTGCTGGCGAAAAGCATTGTCCTGCATCATGCTCATGGCCACATCACGTTTCAGCTGATCGCTTGGTGGCTGCAAGGCACGGCCCCACGGGAAGCAGATCAATTTCACGACGCCAGCCGCCAGCTGCATAGGGAAATTATTGAACAGTCCAAAGAAGGCTTCTTGTGCATTAAACAGTGCTTTGTCTAAAGCCAGTTGCGCATGCAGTTGCTCATCTGCGGTTTTTTGCCCATGTGCATAGTATTTTAAGATGGCGGTGGCAATAAACAGCTGCGCATGAATATCGGCCAGGCGTCCGGACAGCATTTCCTTGCGTTTAATATCACCGGCCAATAAACCCAGACACATATCGGCAGTCAGGGCAAAGGCCGCACTAAAACGGTTGATGGTTTTGTAATAAGGCCGGCTAAATTCATCGGCTTGTTGCGGAGCATCGGATGAACCGCCAAACCAGCCAAAGGCAAATGCGCGCGCAGTCCGGTTAAAGGTATAACCGAGATGATGGTAGAACAGTTCATTAAATTGTGTCAGCGCGGCATCTTTATCAGGGGCTTGTAGCAGTTGTAATTCTTCATACAAATACGGATGGCAACGCATCGAACCCTGGCCAAAAATCATCAGCGAGCGGCTTAAAATATTGGCCCCTTCAACGGTAATGGAAACTGGAATGGCCTGATAGGTCAGCGCCAGAAAGTTCCGTGGACCCAACTGGATGGCGCGGCCACCGACCACATCCATACCATGATTAACCACACGGCGCATAGACTCTGTGGCATAGTACTTGGCCATCGCGGTCATCACGGCAGGTTTGCCGCCCTGATTCAGTCCACAGGTCACCAGATAGCGAAAGGCTTCCAGCATATAGGTTTCACTGGCAATATCACTGGTGACTTCCTGTACGCCTTCAAATTTCCCCACCGACAACTTGAATTGCTGGCGGATTCGCGCAAAAGCACCGACATTTAAATAGGTCATTTCCCCGGCAGCGGTTGACAGTGCCGGTAAGGAAATCCCGCGACCGACGGCCAGACATTCCATTAACATGCGCCAGCCTTTACCGGCATTTTCCACACCACCGATAATCCAGTCGAGTGGAATAAACACATCCTGACCTTCGACCGTGCCATTCATAAATGGTGAACCGGGATGATGGCGCGGCCCGACTTTCACTCCGGCGTGATTGGCCGGCAGCAGCGCACAGGTAATGCCGTAGTCGGTTTTAGTCTTATCGCCGAGTAAACCGTCCGGATCATACAGTTTAAAAGCCAGACCAATCACGGTGGCAATGGGTGCCAATGTAATCCAGCGTTTGGAGAAATTCATTTTCAGACCCAGTACGTGCCGGCCTTCAAACTGGCCATAGCAGACCACGCCAGTATCGGGGATGGCACCGGCATCGGAGCCGGCTTCCGGGCTGGTCAGCCCAAAGCAGGGAATTTCTTCGCCTTTGGCCAGACCGGGCAAGTAACGTTTTTTCTGCTCATCGGTACCGTAGTGCAGCAGCAACTCACCCGGGCCTAAGGAATTGGGCACCATACAGCTGACCGCGGCGGTTAGGGAGCGTGAGGCAATTTTGCTCATAATCCGGCTTTGCGCAAAAGAACTGAAAGCCTTGCCGCCGTATTCCTTGGGAATAATCAGGCCCAAAAATCCATGGGTTTTAATAAACTGCCAGGTTTCAGGAGATAAATCTTTGTGCTTATGATGGATTTCCCATTCATCCAGCATGTTGCACAGCTGTTCCACTTCATTGTCTAAAAAGGATTGTTCCTCCGCACTGAGCGTAGGATAGGGATATTGCTCAAAGGTATCCCAGTTGGGCGCACCCATAAACAGCTCTTTTTCCCACCAGCTGGTGCCGGCATCCAGTGCTTCACGTTCGGTGCTGCTCATGCTTGGCATGGCTTGTGACAAAGCCTTATACGCGGGTTGGGTGATGATTTTCATGCGCAAGGCATCCACCATCACAATTATGCTCAGCACAATTAACGGAATGCCTAAAATTAAGGACCAGGGATTAATAAAGGCAGAGACAATACTGACCGCGATCAGGGTCATGGCACCGCTGTTGCGAGACAGCTGAAAATAGAAAATCGCCCACAGTGTAAAAACAAGAATGACGATACTGAGTATAAAAAGCATTATTGTATTTCTCCCGGCTGCTACAGCATCACCGTGCCTGCAAGGAAAAATGAAAGAAATGCTGCTTCATTTTGTCTGAAGTCATCCGGTGAAGGCTGTTCTTGGAACTTCGGTATCGTTTTTTTAAATATCAAGACCATCAAAACGATTGCTAAAAACAAACTCTATGGATGAAGATTGGTTGAAAAATGATCGACATTCAAGTAAGAACGCGCAAAGAAATGTGAAGATAAGTAAGGGTTTAGCAGCTAGGTCAAAGAAGGATAGAAATTTATTTCTGATTTGAATAGGGTATTTTTTTAAAGACGAGCCGTATTTGGGTCTAAGAGGAAATAGATGATCTCTCTGGGCTAAAAATTCTGATCCGAGGACGATGTAAAAATTTAAGTAAAAGATGACCTTGTAAAAAAGCCCCGAATCCGGGGCCTTGTTTTCTAAGCTTAGTTTTCTCAGCTTATGCTTCGATGGTTTGTACACTAATTTTCTTGGCAGGATCAGTCTTGCGACGTACTGCTGGAACTGGCTCGCCGTAGTATTGACGGTCTGCAAAATAACTTGAGCGCACCATTGGTGCAGACCAGATATTTTTAAAGCCCAGTTTGCGGCCATGTTCTGCATAACGCTCAAATTCTTCTGGTGTTACAAAGCGGTCAATTGGTGCGTGCTGTTTTGATGGCTGTAAATATTGGCCAATGGTCACATAATCTACATCATGTACTCTCAGATCATCCAATAATGAAATCACTTCTTCTTCAGTTTCACCAATACCCACCATCAGGCCACACTTGGTTGGAATTTCCGGGCAATATTCTTTAAACATTTTCAGCAGGTTTAAAGAGTGTTGATAGTCTGAACCCGGACGCATGGCTTTATATAAACGTGGCACGGTTTCAATATTGTGGTTAAACACATCTGGCGGACATTCGGTCATAATGCGCAGCGCAATATCCATACGGCCACGGAAATCCGGAACCAGAATTTCCAGCAGGGTATTCGGACTTAAGGCACGCGCTTCTTTAATACAGTCAACAAAATGCTGTGCACCGCCATCAAGCAGGTCATCACGGTCTACCGAGGTAATGACCGCATATTTCAGACCCAAGTTGGCAATGGTTTCAGCCATATGACGCGGTTCATCCGGATCAAGTGCATTCGGACGACCATGGGCAACGTCACAGAACGGACAGCGACGGGTACAAATATCACCCATAATCATAAAGGTTGCAGTACCACCACCAAAACATTCTGGCAGGTTCGGACAGGCTGCTTCTTCACAGACGGTATGTAGTTTTTGCTGACGCAGTGTCGATTTGATCCGTTGAACTTCTTCTGGCGCCGCCATCTTGACCCGAATCCAGTCCGGTTTGCGCGGCGTTTCAACCGTAGGCACAACTTTTACAGGAATACGAGCGACCTTTTCTGCGCCACGAAGTTTAACACCCTGTTCTGGTTTACGGTTTTCAGACATATTCAACTTTTCCACTGTTTTGACGGGGGAGATATTCGAAAAATAGCGCCTCCATTATAACGGACTTGGGTGCAAATAGGAAAAAAACGATATTCATTTAAAAAATGTGGCTATCACGCAATATATGCTAGGTAAATACAGAAAATCATGATGTTTTCAGTCATAATATGCATATGAGATATAAACAGAATAGATTAGTTTAAGGAGCGTTGAATGCCACGTAAAAAAGAGGTGGTTGCCGGAACTTTCGTTAAATATGATGCGGTGGTCCTAGGTTCTGGTCCTGCAGGTGAAGGCGCAGCAATGAAACTTGCCAAATCAGGCATGCGTGTTGCTGTGGTGGATATGCGTGAGCAACTCGGCGGTAACTGTACTCACGTGGGCACAATCCCAAGTAAGGCGCTGCGTCAGACGGTATCCAGTATTATCCGTTACCAGCGTGATCCGATGTTCCAGAAAGTGGGCGACTGGAAACAGTTCACCATGAAACAGGTGCTGCGTAATGCACATAAAGTGATTCAGCAGCAGGTCGATACTCACTCACGCTTCTATGACCGCAATAAAATTGATATCTATCATGGTCGTGCCTATGTGCAGGACAAAAATACCGTGCTGGTATTCAGTCCGGAAGGCATTAAGGAAACCCTGATTTTTAAACAGCTGGTGATTGCAACCGGTTCGCGTCCGTATCGTCCGGAAATTTTAGACTTTAACCATCCACGTGTATTCGATTCAGACAAGATTCTGGATCTGGATTTCTCGATTCAGAAAATCATCATTTATGGTGCCGGTGTCATTGGCTGTGAATATGCCTCGATCTTCATTGGTCTGGACCATAAAGTCGACCTGATTAACACCCAGCATAAATTGCTCAGCTATCTGGATGATGAAATCTCCGATGCCTTGTCCTATCACTTGCGTGAACAGGGCGTGTTGATTCGTCACAATGAGCAGATTGATCATTTGGAAACCTTTGATGATCACGTAGTGCTGCATTTGCAAAGTGGCAAGAAAATCAAAGCCGATGCCATCTTGTGGTGTAACGGCCGTTCAGGCAATACCGATGGTTTAGGCCTGGAAAATGTTGGCTTAAAACCAAACAGCCGCGGTCAGCTGACGGTAAATGAGCAATATCAGACTGAAGTTGAAAATATTTTCGCTGCCGGTGACGTGATTGGCTGGCCATCTCTGGCGTCTGCTGCCTATGACCAGGGGCGCTGTGCTGGTGCCAACATGAGTGGTGAAGAAAATGTGGCACCGGTGACTGATATTCCAACCGGTATTTATACCATTCCGGAAATTTCTTCAATTGGTAAGACCGAGCAGGAACTGACTGAAGAAAAAATTCCGTACGAAGTGGGTCAGGCTTCTTTCCGTCATCTGGCACGTGCGCAAATTACCGGTGATACGGTTGGTGAACTGAAAATTCTGTTCCACCGTGAAACTTTAGAAGTATTAGGTGTACATTGCTTCGGGAATAACGCGGCAGAAATTATTCACATTGGTCAGGCGGTAATGAACAGCCCGAACAATACCATCAAGTATTTTGTAGAAACCACATTTAACTATCCAACGATGGCAGAAGCGTATCGTGTGGCGACCTTAAATGGTATGAACCGTCTGTTCTAAGCGGTTGCTCATACTGAAAAACCCGTAAACACAGTTTGCGGGTTTTTTTATGGTTAGATAAAAAGGATAAATATCCTGCAGTCAAAGTCCTGAACATCGGTGCATATTCAGTATCTCTAGTTCAGTTCCTGCTTAAAAAGGTCGGCTTCCGGCAAGGCTGATACGTTTTAACAAACGGCGCTGCTCGGCTGGAAATGGACGGCGGGAATGCAGGGTAGCCTGATTATCCCAGAACACAATATCACCGACTTCCCACTGATGCTCATAGGCAAATTCTGGTTGAAGCAGATGGGCACGTAACTGGGCAATCAGTTCGCTACCAGCCTGATCGTCATAGTTTTCCAGTTCCACTTCGGTATGGGTATTGAGCCACAAAGCTTTACGCCCGGATTCTGGATGGGTGCGCACCAAAGGATGTGGATAGGCATGGCTTAAAACCGGTTGATCTTTAAAGCGATACAGCGGACTGTTGTCATAAACGCCGTCTTGCGACGAGGCTTGGGTTTTCTGCCGGCGAACAAAAGGGTTGTAAGTAATTAATTGTAGCTGGTCGATATGTGCCTGAATGTCGGCATCTAGGGCATTATAAGCTTTGATGATATTAATCCAGCTGGTCTGGCCACCATTTTGTGGCAGTTCAATAGCATAGAGCAAAGAGCCAAAGGAGGGCAGCGGTGTCCATTGATGATCGGCATGCGGGCTTAATTCACCATGACCAGTATAATCGCCTTGTTCTACTGCATTGGAAACAGGCACGATATCGGGTGGTACACCGCTATCATCCTGCGCGGCCAGTACAGGCGTGTCGGCAGCGGGACGGAAAATTGAACCGAAATAGGTGGTAAAGGCCAGATACTGTAAATCATCCAGCTGTTGCTGTTTGAAAATTAAAACTAAATGTTCTGCCAAGGCCTGTTTCAGCCGGAAAATGGTTTCACCCGATTGAGCCTTGCGCGCATCTAATCCATACACCACCGCACCAAGAGCCTGGTCAGTGTGTGGAACAATACGGATTTCGCTGCCGTCCTGAAATTGATCGGCCTGATGCCAGCGCGGTGCATCATGAATGGCTTGGGAAAGTGGGGTCAGACTGGTCATGTTTAAATTTTTCTCTCAGTGTTATTGCTTCAAGAAAATTTAGAAAAAACCGCAGGCCAAATAAAATCAGAAGAAATGCTAAACTTATGAAAAGGCTATAAAAATAATTGAATATATGATTTATATTCTTTTAATTAAAACAGCAAACAAATAACTGAATTTGCTGTTGATGCTGCGGTTTTTTAAACATTAATGTGCACAAAACGCCTGATTAAAGTATTCAAACAGCTGCGGGGTTTTCATCCATAACAGCAGCGATAAAATAAAAAAGCTGATGATGCACAGGCCAATCAGAATTTTTAACAGCGACATTGAATTAGTCATGCACCACCGCCTGTTCATTCACAAAGAAATGTACCCAGACGCCAAAAGCACTTAGCGCAATCGAGAACATCCAGATGGCATTATAGTTACCGGTTAAGTCATGGTTCAGGCCACCCAGCCAGCCACCGAGGAACGAACCAACCTGATGGGTAAAGAACACAATCCCACTGAGCATGGTCAGATATTTCACCCCGAACATATTGGCTACAATGCCATTGGTCAGTGGTACGGTCGATAACCATAACAGTCCCATAATGACACCAAAGCCATAAATTGTCCAAGTACTGAGCGGTAACAGTAAAAAGGCGATAATGGCAAGGCCACGCAGACCATACAGCCACATCAGTAAATGCGGTTTGGAATATTGGCCGCCCAACCAGCCAGCCGTATAGGTGCCGATAATATTGAATAAACCGACTAAGGCCAGGAAGATGGTACCAGTGGTGGCATTAAACCCATGATCAATTAAATAACCCGGCAAATGAATACCAATAAACACCACCTGAAAGCCGCAGACAAAAAAGCCCAACGATAAAAACCAGAACGGCTTGTGGTTTTTGGCAATCACCAGAATCTGCTTAAATGTTAACGCCGGTTGCGGTTTGGTGGTCGCTGCATTCGGGTCGGTATACATCGGTGCTTTTAAGGTCCATGCCAAAGGAATCAGCAGGGTCATTAGAATGGCGCTAACCACCAGTGCACCTTTCCAGCCTAAATTCTGCAATAACAGCAGTGTGGTCGGCAGCATAATAAACTGACCGAAAGAACCTGCCGCACTGGCAATTCCCATCGCCAGACTACGTTTTGAAGGATGTGCAGCCCGGCCAACTGCAGACAGTAAAATCGGAAAAGAGGTGGCAGAGAGCGCCAGACCTAAAATTAAACCGGCACTTAAATTCAGCAGCCAGCCAGTCGAGCTGACCGCCATCAGCAATAAACCCAGTGCATATAAGGCACCACCAACGGCGACCACAATTTTACTGCCATATTTGTCGGCAAAGGCGCCGGTAACTGGTTGTACCGCACCCCAGATCAGGTTTTGCATGGCAATGGCCAGACTAAAGACATTGTGCCCCCAGCCAAATTCATGGCTCATTGGCACCAGATACAGGCCAAAGGCATGTCGTACCCCCAATGACAGCGCCAGAATAATGGCACTTCCCATCAGCATATAAATCAGGGCTTTGGAAAAATGGGTATCTGACATAAAAAGTCCGGCAGCCAGGAAAGACCTGCTTATGTTAGTAGATTGCCGCGCGGGAGGCGATAGAATAAAAATTAAATAAAAGATAAAATTTTTTTATGGCTGCATCAAAAAAGACAGCCCGAAAGGCTGCCTGATGATGGACTGAAAAATTAAAGTCTAGAAACGGATACCAATACCGGCATAGGCCAAAATCGGATTCACTTCAATATCGGCCTTAGAACGAATAAGTTCGCCATGCGTTGCATCGGTCACGGTAATGGTAGTGTCATTTTGCAGATGTGCATAGGACAGCGAACCAACCGCAAACCATTTTTCATTAAAGTCATAGGTAAAACCAACCGTCGCTACCGGTGCGAACGCATCCGAGGCTTCAAGTTCGACTTTCGGATTGGCATTACTTGGTGTGCCTTCCAGTGATGCACCGGCTTGCCCCTGTTTGATATTGGCAATCATATGACCGGCGGCAATCAGATCCTGTTCGGTACGCGGGTTAATTTCCAGTTCGTTAAAGTAGGCATACATTAAACCTAGGCCGACATAAGGGCGGAATTTATTCACACCGGTTTTGCCAAAGTGATACTGAAACTCAAATGCCGGTGTCCAGGCGCGTGCTGATGCCGCAGGACCATGCGCTTCTAGATCGGTAATGAAAATATCATTTTCAAGCTCTAAATTTCCTAAAGCTCCGCCCATAGGTGTTGCAGTTGCTGAAAAAGGTGCATAAATTTTTCCTTTACCTTGTAAATCGACTTTAGGCGGAATACCAGCTTTCATTTCAAAAGAAATATTGTCGGTAAAAAAGTAATTGGTCATGATGCCCAATGTGGTGACATCATCGGCTTCTAAACCCGTACCTGGATTATCCCATTGACTGAGTCCACGGATTTCAGCAGTTCCACTCAGTGCTGAGGCGACATCAGCATTAATTAAAGCTAGCCCATCAAGAGTAGCCTTTAAGAAAGGATTGACGCTACTTCCTGGTTTGATATTGTCGAGCACCGTTTGTGCTTTGATATCTCCAACTTTTGCAGTTTCACCTTCTTTAACCGCGGTATTAACCTGAAAGGGTTGTGCCTTGCCTTGCGGCATGACATGCAATGCCCCGACTGAAACAGAAAAACGTTTAAAACCATCACCATCTTGCAGGCTAAAATACGGTGAGGCATAAGAAACAGCAGGTAAGGCCAACAGCGTGCTGGCAAATAATAAGGTCTTCTTCATATAAGGGACTCCATGTCCAATTTGTTGCTCGTTTTTATAAGGGCCATTATTTAATAGTTAGATAAAGCAAGACTGTTGTTTTTGAAGAAGATTGTTTTATTACATTTGTAACATTCTTGAAATAACTTTGCTGCTCTGTGACTTATTTATGACTTGTGTAGCTAGAAATGGTAATACGGTTTTTAGGGATGAAACCTGAATATTGATATAAGTATTTGATTTATTTATTTTAAGTTGAAGTTTTAGGCGATAAAAAAGGCCACATCAATGTGACCTTTCTGACAATTTTTTTAGTTTTTACGCCAATGACAGCTTAAGACTGGAAACGTGACAGGTCTTCTTCAGGACGTGCAGTCAGGACTTCCAGACCGTCTTTAGTCACTAAAATAGTGTGTTCATATTGCGCTGAAAGTTTGTGATCTTTGGTCACCACAGTCCATTTGTCGCCCAGTAATTTGGTTTGCCAAACACCCGCGTTTACCATTGGTTCAATGGTAAAGGTCATGCCTTCTTCTAAAATCATGCCGGTATCTGGCTGGCCATAATGCAGCACTTGCGGTTCATCATGGAAGGTTGTTCCAATGCCGTGACCGCAATATTCGCGCACCACACTAAAGCGCTCAGATTCGACATATTTCTGAATGGCATGGCCAATATCACCAATGGTCGCGCCCGGTTTTACAACTTCCATACCGCGGTACATAGCTTCCTGTGCTACTTTGCATAGACGGTTGGCAAGAATAGAAGTTTCACCACCAACGATGTACATCATGTTGGTATCGCCGTGGTAACCATCTTTAAT
This sequence comes from Acinetobacter sp. Q186-3, assembly GCF_013420655.1. Lineage (NCBI taxonomy): Bacteria > Pseudomonadati > Pseudomonadota > Gammaproteobacteria > Moraxellales > Moraxellaceae > Acinetobacter > Acinetobacter sp. Q186-3. The sequence continues at coordinate 145,314 of NZ_VOXS01000005.1, forward strand.
GACCGTGACATCAATATTCAGGATATCGCCTTTTTTTAATGTCTTGTTTTCAGATGGAATACCGTGACACACCACGTGGTTTACCGAAGTACAGATGGTATGCTGGAAGGCTGGACGACCTGGGGCTGCACCATAGCCCAGGCAGGCTGGAATGGCATTTTGTACATTGACAATATAATCGTGACAAATCGTATCAAGCTCAAGTGTGGTTACACCCGGTTTGATATGTGGCTTGATCATATCCAAAACTTCCGCTGCCAGTCGTCCCGCTACCCGCATTTTCTCAATTTCATCTGCGGTTTTAATTAATCGACGAGGCGCTTGATAAGTACTGTTCATGATCTCTAAAAACTTTTGGAAATTTATATGTGACTATGGTATAAATAGCCGCCCATTTTATCAAATGCTTTTTCGTGAATAAATTTCGCGGGCATTGTGCGATGGGGCAACAAAATCCGCACATATATCGTCACATTACTCTGGGTGCCCTTTGGGGTGGAGAATGCGGATATATGGAGGCCTAACCCAAACTTTAAGGTAAAGAAAATGGCAGATTACAACGTAAGCATGCGCGACCTTCTACAAGCTGGCGCGCACTTTGGTCACCAAACTCGTTTCTGGAACCCAAAAATGCGTCAATACATCTTTGGCGCGCGCAACAAAATTCACATCATCAACCTTGAGCACACTGTTCCTGCGTTAAATGATGCTTTGAACTTCGCTAACCAATTAGCAAGCAAAAAGAACAAAGTTTTGTTCGTTGGTACTAAACGTGCTGCTTCTAACATCATCCGTGAACAAGCTCAACGCGCTGGTCAACCATACGTAGATCACCGTTGGTTAGGTGGTATGTTGACGAACTGGAAAACACTTCGCCAATCTATCAACCGTTTAAAAGATCTTCAAACTCAATCTACTGACGGTACTTTCGCTAAGCTGACTAAACGTGAAGCTTTAGAGCGTAGCCGTGAGATGGAAAAACTTGAACGTGCTTTAGGCGGCGTTAAAAACATGGGTGGTTTACCTGACGCATTATTCGTAATTGACGTTGACCACGAAGCAATCGCGATCAAAGAAGCGAAAAACCTAGGTATTCCTGTAATCGGTATCGTTGATACAAACTCTAACCCAGACAACGTAGACTACGTTATTCCGGGTAACGACGATGCGATCCGTGCAGTAACACTTTACGCTTCTGCTATGGCTGATGCGATCATTGCTGGTAAAGAGTACGCTCAAACCCAAGCAAATGCTCAAGCGAAAGGCGAAGAAGCTCCAGCTTCTGAGGCTTAATGCGTTTTTGACGCAAGCTTGTCATTTTTGCGACATGTGATGGTGGCAAAGTAAGCGTCATGTATGCAGGCGGCCCATGAGTATCCTCTGGGCCGTTTCTGTTCTAAAAAGAATTCATTTTCTACCGAATTAGGAGATTCACATGACTGCTATTACTGCAAGCATGGTTAAAGAATTGCGTGACCGTACTGGTTTAGCAATGATGGAATGTAAAAAAGCTTTGACAGAAGCGGGTGGTGACATCGAATTAGCGATTGACAACCTTCGTAAATCTGGTCAAGCAAAAGCTGCTAAAAAAGCAGGTAACATTGCTGCTGACGGTGCGATCACAATCGCTCAAGAAGGTAACAAAGCAATCCTTCTAGAAGTAAACTGCCAAACTGACTTCGTTGCAAAAGACGAAAACTTTGCTGGTTTCTCTGCGAAAGTTGCTGCTGCTGCTCTTGCTGCAAACGAAACTGATGCTGCTAAAATTGCTGAACTTAAACTTGAAGATGGCGCAACTGTTGAAGAAACACGTGTTGCCCTTGTTCAAAAAATTGGTGAAAACATCCAAGTTCGTCGTGCACAAATCGTTGAAGGTGAAAACCTTGCTGTGTACAAGCACGGTTTAAAAATCGGTGTTGTTGTTTCTTACACAGGTGATGCTGCGACTGGTAAAGGTATTGCAATGCACGTTGCTGCATTCAACCCAGTTGCTGTTACTGCTGAACAAGTTCCTGCTGATCTTATCGCTAAAGAGAAAGAAATTGCAGAAGCGAAAGCAGTTGAATCTGGTAAGCCTGCAAACATCGTAGAGAAGATGGTAACTGGTTCGGTTGAAAAATACCTGAACGAAGTTGTTCTTGAGCGTCAAATGTACGTAATCGACAACGAGAAGAAAGTTGCTGATGCATTGAAAGCTGCTAACACAACTGTTGCTCAATTCGTTCGTTTTGAAGTGGGTGAAGGTATTGAGAAGAAAGCAGAAATGAGCTTCGCAGAAGAAGTTGCTGCTGCTCAAGCTGCTGCAAAATAATTTATTTTGCGAAAAAGCCCCGTTTCGGGGCTTTTTTTATGACCAAGACAACAACAGGAAGAACAATGTCGAAGAAAACCAATATGGGCATTGGCGCAGTAATTGTGCTGCTGGTTGCGGCTTATTTAGGTATCGACCTACAACCGCAAAACTCCGGTTCAAATACCTTCACTCAACAGCAGTCTGAAACCACACTGCAAGCTCCTGTTCAGGATGATACCGCCAAAATTGCCCAAGCCTTTCAGCAACGAAAAAATGATGTACAGGTACAAGCTACTGGTACAGTAGTGGCACTGTTAAGTGATGACAATGAAGGTTCGCGTCATCAGCGTTTTATTCTGGAACTTGGCAATGGGCAAACCTTGCTGGTTGCCCACAATATTGATTTGGCTCCACGCATCGACCGTCTGCAAAAAGGCGATACTGTCGAGTTCTTTGGTGAATATGAATATACCGACAAAGGTGGCGTGATTCACTGGACCCATCATGATCCACAAAAACGCCATGTTGATGGCTGGTTAAAGCATCAGGGAAGCATCTATCAATAAGCCCTCCAGCACTGGAGCAAAATGCTTCCTGATGTGTAAGCGTCTTTAGGTTTGGACATCCAGATGCGTGGTGTGCTGGCGAGATTTCCAAGATGGTAAAATCTTGCCTAAATAGGCATCCATACACCAGAGCGGTCCAATCAGCAGGAATTGCAGATCTTTAAAGAACGATGGTTTTTTGCCTTCGACCTTGTGGCCATAGAACTGTCCAATCCAGGCAAAAACAAACAGCGCAATATAAAAACCAACACCAACCGGTAAAATCCAGATTAACCAGGCCATCACCAGAGTCAGTGCTGCCATGGCCACGGCCAGTACCAGATCCAGGCGTGCATAAAAAATAAAGGCCAGCACCAGTAACAGGGCAGTAAGCAGGGCGCTGAAATGCGCAATGATGCCAATAATGGAAAAATAGATGGTCGGTACACAGACCCAGTGAATCAGTTTATTGGTCTTGTTTTGATGACTTTCGCTATATTCATCCAGCCATTCTGAAATTGTTTTCATGCAGTACTCCTTTTGCATTATTTTTCTGAGTTTCCAAGAATGTTCTCACTATAAACGAGAAGCGGAAAACGGTCAAAATGGGGCGGCAAAAATACCTGAAAATCGTAAAATGAGGGAAATAGGGAAATTCCTGTATAAAGGAATAGGGCTAAATGCGCATAGGATGCGTTTTAAGCGCAGAAAAAAATAAAAAGCTACCTATGGATTCAAAAAGTAAGAAAAGCACGCTAAGCGTGGAAATGAATGCAAATCTGTATTTTTAGAACAGATCATTCACTTTGATGACCAGATCAGCGTATTTAAAATCCAAAAAACGGATAGGGAAGTAAGCGTCTTTCCCTGAATTTGGGCATTAAAAAAGCCACCTGAGGTGGCTTTTGGGTCATATGGTGCAGGAGCTTAAACGGGTATTAGGAGTTTGGACCATCTACACGTTCAATGCTGACTTTGGCTACGCCGGCATTGGTAATGCCTAAACGTTTCGCAGCACCGTAAGATAAGTCAACTACACGGTTACCATGGAATGGACCACGGTCATTAACCTTAACGATTACGCTTTTGCCATTGTTCTTGTTGGTCACACGGATATAGCAGTTCAGTGGCAGGCTGCGGTGTGCTGCAGTCATGGCGTTCATGTCGAATGTTTCGCCGCTGGCAGTTTTACGACCGTGGAACTGACGACCATACCAGGAAGCCATACCAGTCTGGCTGAACTTACGAACAGTATTCGATGCTACGGTGTTTAACTTTTCAATGACAGAAGGCTCTTCTTCTGGGATTTCAATTTTTGCAGCGATGGTTTCGCGGCGGATTTTATCACCAGAACGTTCTGTAATTGAAAGGCTATTTAAATTAGAGAAGTGGGTATTAAAGCTTTGTGCTTCTTTGTTTAGCACACGGGCAGCCAGGCTAGAGCTTTCATTGTCGTTATTGAACGATGAAGATTGCACCATTTCGGCTTGCGACTGACTTAAGGTAAATACCGTCGACAGCGCCAGTAAATATTTAATTGAAGAATGCATATGTTTAAAACTCCTGCAGCTTGATGCCGTGAATCAACCCTAAGTGGTTGATATAGCAGACATCATGCCTGTTATTTCACTTTTGCAACCATATTTGACGAAATGGATAATATTCATCGTTTACTAAAGGTGTCTAGTCTTTACACGGAAATAATGACAAAAAATACCAAACCTTTACCTCTTTTGGTTAGATAATAGACAATATTGTAACAATGTATGTGAAAAGTCGGTTTTGTGCGCAAAATCTCGTAAAAAAATCTTGACTTTGTAACTTTTGAGTAAAAATAAGTTCTTATCGACTGACAATTTCAGTACCCAATAACCAGAGTGCAGTGGCATACATACGGCTGCGGTTATAGGTGGTAATCACCTGAAAGTTTGGATAGGTGATGTAATAAATTGGACCATAATTTTCTTGTAATTGAATGACATTGACCAGATCGAGGTCATCAATTTTCACAATCGGATTCAGCGGACTGATGCCCTGATTTTTCAGCACACCATACGGGGTAGGCAAGGTTAGATCTTTGGCAATCACTGCATCTGGAGTTGAACCGCTATAACGGGCAGGGAATGCAATCGGCTGATTACGCTGCCAGCCATGCTGGGCCAAATAGTTGGCAATCGAGCCAATCGCATCTACTGCTGAATTTCTTAAATCAATATGTCCGTTGCCATCATAATCGACGCCAAATTTAGGAATATTGCTTGGCATAAACTGCGGATAGCCAATTGCACCGGCATAGGAACCGACCACAGAATTGGTGGTAACGCCATCTTTATAGCTCCAGGCAATTAGTGCAGACAGTTCGCTCTGGAAATATTCGGCCCGGCGTGGATAGCCAAAACCTAAAGTGGCCAGCGCATCCCGGGTAATAAAAGAGCCTTTATTGGAACCAAAACCGGTTTCAACGCCTAAAATCCCCAGAATAATCGCTTGCGGCACGCCAAACTGCTGTTCGGCACGATTCAGGGTATCGGCATATTGCTGTTTGAAACGCACACCACGTTGAATGGTGCTTTCAGCCAGAAAATTGGTTTTATAGGCATACCACGGTTTGCTTTCACCGGGACGATTCATGATGTTGATAATATTCGGCAGATTTTTGGCACCGCTCATGGCGCGATCAATTTGCTCGGAACTGAGCCCATACTGCTGCATGGTTTTTTGCTTAAAGTTTGGATAGTCCGGATGGCTGAGGAAGTCATTGGCCTGAACAACACTGGATAAGGAAAGAGCACCAACAAGTAAAGAAAGACGCTGTAATTTTTTATAGAAATAACGATTCAACATATTGGTTCAATTTCCCAATGTATTATCAATTTAGTGACAAAAAGCAGATGGTGTTTAAAAATTAAAACAGGTTGAGCAAAAGTGTCGATTTAAAAAGACAGTTCACACAGGCAATTAAGATAACATTCATTCTGGCGCTACAGGCAAGCGCATATACAAAAAGTGACAAAGCCTGTCTAAAAAATGCGCGCTGTTTGTAACAAAGTTCAACCGGGGCTTCATCATCCCTTCTTTATAGAGAAATGTTGCGGGAAAAGTGGCATAAAAAAACCTGACCGGAGTCAGGTTTATTGAAGGTGTTTCTACTTAGGCATGAAACAGGGTGTCGTGATATTCCGCCAGCGCGACCAGTTCATCTTTGGTCAGATTTGGAATAATTTTATCCACCGCAATATGTACAGCTTTAATAACCGCAGCTGAGCCAATATCAGCCGCTTTACGTTTGATCATGCCCAAATCGAGGGTTTTATTAAAGTCACTCATAAAATGACGCACAGTAGCTTCGGCAAACTGTTTATACAACTCGGCCAAAGCTGACTTGTTAATGTCATTGCCGGCTTTAATTTCGGCATAGGTGTTTTTTAGATTGGTCACCAGGCTGGCATCTAAACTTTCACCGACACGCGTGTTGCCGTCTGCATCTTTAAACAGGCTGCGTTCAGAAAATTCAATTGATTGCTTGACCACATCGTTCGGGGCTTTACTCAACAATTGCTTGAGTAACACCGCTACGGTGGATTTGACATAACCGGCCAGTTTTTCCGCAGTATCGCGTTTGTCACTTGGCGGGAAACGGCGGACAAGCTCGGTTAAAATGGCATCAATGATTTCATCATTAATCATTAATGCTGTTTTATCACGTAATGGATACAGCGGTTCGCTTGAATTTTTTTTCTGCTGCGCAGTTTGAATGGTATTTAAAAGTTCCTCGGAAGGAATAAAACCAAAAAATGGCATCTGTTAACCTCAATGTTTTTTTATTGTCGCGCTAAACGAATAGGGCGAGGCATCCATGTTAAATCCGATACACGACATGGATTAATGTCTAATCCGCCACGACGTGTATAGGTGGCATACACCATCAGTTTTTCAGGATTCAGGTTTTGCCAGATGTCGGCAAACATCTGTTCAACACATTGCTCATGAAAACCGTTATGCTGACGGTAAGAAATAATATAAGCCAAAATACTGCGATAACAAGGTTTTTTACCCTGATAGCGGATAAAAACTGTGCCCCAGTCAGGTTGACCGGTGACCGGACAGTTACTTCTCAGTAAATGTGAATACAGTTGCACTTCGACCTGTTCGTCTTGCTCGGCATCGTGCTGTAATAAGGATGCATCCGGATGATTTTCCAGTCGGGTCGGGCTTAAGTCATCAATACATATGCCTTCAGGATGGCTAATTGCCAGATCATCGACAGATAACAGTTCCAGATTGACCTGTGCCTGTGCCGCGGCTGATAAATCCTGCTCGACGGTATTGATCAGCGCGTCTGTTGAAGCAAAGGTGCTAAAGTTCAAACTGTTGAAATACAGCTTTAAAGATTTCGACTCGATTAAATTTGGTGAGGTGGCAGGCAAGTGAATCCGGCCAATAGCAACTTGCGGAACGCCGGCTGCATTTAACCAGGACATCTCAAAGACATGCCACCAGTCTTTACCTTGCTGAATACCAGCCACATGCGCATATTTTTCCCGCGCTTCAGCACGCGCAATCGGAAACAGCACATCAGGTTGATAAGTTGTAGGGTACTGAGTGTCTTTACCCAATAAAGAATTTTCTACGCTCATTATTCACGCATTCCTGAACCACGGGAGAGTAAATGATAGGCAATGCCATATAACACAGCACAGCATAATGTAATCACGCCTAAGGAAACGGTCACGTTGACATCGCTATGTCCTAAAATGCCATAACGGAAGGCGTTGACCATATACACTACAGGGTTAATTAAAGAAAGGTTTTGCCAAAACGGCGATAATGCACTAATTGCATAGAACACACCACCTAAATAGGTGAGCGGTGTTAGCACAAAGGTTGGAATAATGGAAATATCATCAAATGATTTGGCATAAACGGCATTAATAAAACCGCCTAAAGACAGTAATAATGAAGTGATCAGTACGGTATAAATAGTCACAAACCAGTTGGTAATGTATAGGTCGGTGAAAAACAGGCTCATTAAGGTCACAATAATGCCGACCAGTACGCCGCGACATACTCCACCCAGCACATAGCCCCACAAAATGGCATGTAATGGCACCGGACTCATGATCAGTTCTTCAATGCTTTTCTGGAATTTGGCACTAAAGAAACTAGAGGAGACGTTGGCATAACTGTTGGTAATGACCGCCATCATGATCAGGCCGGGCACAATAAACTGCATATAGCTAAAGCCGCCCATTTCCCCAATACGTGAACCGACCAGATTACCGAAAATCACGAAATATAGACTCATGGTGATGGCCGGTGGTAACAGGGTTTGTGGCCAGATCCGCATAAAACGGCGGATTTCCTTATGAACCAGCGTATACAGCGCAACTCTTAATTGATTAAAGTTCATTGCGCGACTCCTGCAAGATTTTTCTCTACCATCTTCACAAATAATTCTTCAAGACGATTGGCCTTGTTGCGCATACTGCGCACCTGTACCCCTTGTGATTCCAGTAACTGGAACAGCTCATTCACGGTATGGGCCTTGTCCATAGTCACTTCCAGGGTCAGCGGATCGACCAGATTAAAACGTACCCCGATAATATCCAGATGAATGGGCTGAATCGGCTGAACTAGATCGAAAATAAAGGTTTCTTCATTCAGCTGGTTCAGGAAGCCTTTCATGGTGGTGTCTTCTTTAATCACACCGCGGTCAATAATGGCAATCCGGCGGCACAGCATTTCCGCTTCTTCCAGGTAGTGGGTGGTCAGAATAATGGAAGTGCCACTATTGTTCATTTCAATCAGGAAATCCCACATCGAGCGGCGCAGTTCGATATCGACCCCGGCGGTCGGTTCATCCAGAATCAGCAATTTCGGTTCATGCATCATGGCGCGGGCAATCATCAAGCGGCGTTTCATCCCGCCAGATAGCATTCGCGCTTGCGTGGCACGTTTATCCCACAGCCCCAGTTTTTCTAAATACAGTTCGGCGCGCTGCTGCGCCACTTTTTTGGGAATACCGTAATAACCGGCCTGGGTCACCAGAATATCAAAGGTTTTTTCAAAATGACCAAAGTTAAACTCTTGTGGTACCACGCCCAGACACTGTTTGGCTTGAGAGGGATGGGTATCCAGATTGTGGCCAAAAATTTCCACGGTGCCCGAGGTTTTCTTGGTTAAGGAGCTAATGATACTGATCGTTGTAGATTTGCCTGCACCGTTGGGACCCAGCAGCGCATAAAATTCACCTTCAGGTACAGTCAAATTGATACCTTTTAAGGCCTGAAACCCATTGCGATAGGTTTTAGACAAGTCTCTTAACGTCAATGCATCAGTCATGAAAATCTCGCATGGTGTAGGGAGAGGCTATTGTGAGCGATATTGCCCAATAAACCAAGTAATCTACCGGGAATTCTGCATCGTATATTTGGAACGATTGCTTAAAGCATAAGCATAAAAATAAAGAACTTATATATAGTTGCTTTACCTTGTGCATTTTTTTGTTATGATGTGCGACGCGCGCTCGTAGCTCAGTTGGATAGAGTACAAGTTTCCGAAGCTTGGGGTCGTGGGTTCGATTCCCGCCGGGCGCACCAAATTCTGATCCATAAAAAACTATAAAAATTACCAAGATTCAATCATTTAAAACTATTTACTTCAGTTTTGAACCAAAATCCTTTCCATAATCTGGCTTGAATAACGAATGCTGAACCATCATCGTAAGACAGTGCTTATTGGTCTGCCTTTCTATATTTGGTTAAAAAGTAGTCATTGAACTGCATTTTCTTTGCATTTTTTATCTTTATTTTGATTAAAGAATCATCCTTTCTAGATTTTTATCGCCTCATCACCCACAAAATAGAAACATCCGTTTTAAGCTTTAAACAGGACAGAAAGGCTGAATAAAAAATCTGTTTAATCAGAAAAATCTCGTCGCTATACCAGATCAGTTTAGTGAGATATAGAAGCACCTAAATTTAAATAATCTATATGATTTTAAAATATTTTTTCTTTATATGACTGGCATTGAGATGGCATATCAAAAATAAGCATAACTGTCGGATGAATTCGCCATAGCCGGAAGCGATTTTTCAGCCTATAAATGTCGCAGGGTAAATTATTAAAACACCATAAGAGTCAGAACAATGGGTTATATCGTTAAATTAATTCCTGAAGAAGTCTATTTTGTGCCGAATGATCATGAAATTGGCATGACAGAATCGCGTGAAAAAGCAATTGCAGAGGGTCTGTTTTTCGAATATGCCAATGCGCGGGCAAAAGTCAGGCTGTTTAATAAAGACCTGGTTGAAAATATTGATTACATCATTGAATCGACCAGCGAAGATCCGGTGCAACTTAAGTAAAGCTAGACATAATCCAAGAAAAATAGTCAAAGAAAAAAGGACGCTGAATTGAGCGTCCTTTTGATGAATAGGGGATCAATGAGTCGTATCTAGCTTATTCATTATGGATGATTCGGTTCCTGATACACAATCAGGGCCGTTAAAATAGGAACTGCGAAGGCTGGAATTAACAGCATAATCCAGTACTCGACGCTTGGCATGTTGCTCAAGAATTGATACACGATAAAACCTAGACCTAAAACTGCAAACAGGCAGAATGCAAACAGAATAATAAATTTTTGCATCTTCAATTCCTCTTTTAATTTAATGTCTCAAGTTCACTATAACGGATAACGCAGAATTTAGAAAAAGACTTATGTTTCATTCTGTTGCCGGCGATTGTTTGCTATCAATCTAGCGATAGAGCAGGGTGAAAATGAGAGCAGATGCGCTGAGAAAAATAAGGCTGAATTTCACGACAGAAATATAATAAGCCTGATTAAGTTTTGTTCAATAGGCTTTTTGCTATACAAATGCTGAGAAATGTTAGAAGGCTTGCCAATCCAAGCCGAAGGGGACTATAGTGAACCTACAGTAGGTCGCAAAACAAAGACGCTACGATGTAGTTGGACGGATCAATGACAGCTTGTTGAGTTTGTAACTCCGGTTCAAACAATAGATCTAGCACTAGCCTTCCAACATAAAAAAGCTCGCAGCAATGCGAGCTTTTTCTTGCTTAAAATAATGATGAATTGAGCGTCACATTGAGCAAATTGTTAAGAATAAGAAAAACCGGATAAAATGTTAAACTATAAAAATCAATCACTTATTTTTAATTGTAATGACCTAATAAAGCATAGAATTAACATTGTCAAACAAATTAACAACTCTGTTTAGTCAAACTTGAATCAGCTATGCTATAACAAATTGTCTTCAAGAAAACCAATGATAAGAGGAAATAATCATGAGCCAATTAATTGATATTAAAGTAGAAGATCAGTATCAGCACCGTTATGATGCCAAAGCACAGCTGCGTCAGATTGCTGAAAATGCCAAAACAGCTGAATTGCCGTTATTTAAGAAAATTGACCATATTATTGTCGAGGATGAAATTATCCTGCCAAGTATTGAATTATTTTTTGAAAGCCAGAAGAGCAATAATATTTATAAAATTATTGAATAGAAAGAAACTTAGCATTTGCTAAGTTTCTTGTTTTAAGCTGGCCTAAGCGGTTTCAAACTGATTCAGCACATGCGCCAACAGTTGATAAAGCGCCAGACGATTTTTATTGGCCTGCTCAACTTCTGTTTTATTTAAGCGGATTTCTTTTTTCAAACGACCTTGTGTACGTTGTTGTACACAGACATGCTGCGAAGATACCGGATCATTTTTAAGCGTTAATTGTGGGCCTTGATGATAATGAAACAAGGCATGCAAACATTGATCCAAGCTCGGATAAAAATGAGAAATGGTTAAGGCGGTGAGGTTCGCAGACTTAGGGATATGCCGACTCATACGTCTTTACTCTTTATTTATAAGTGACCTGATTCTAAAAGACTTGTGCCCATTTTGCATGCATAAAGTTGTAAAAAGCGATGCTTGATCTTCAAGGACTTCAAAACAGGTGATGATTTCACTCTAACCGCTTTAAATCAGGCCGACATCCACATCGTATTTATGAAATTCCTGCAAAATGCTGCGCAGCATCTGTTGGGCGGTTTCATCTGCAGCGTTCAGGATGATTTCCTGATTGCGGGTGCTGTCGAAGCATTCAATCGCCTGAATCAGCCAGCGCTGTTCATGTTCGGTGCTGTGAATGATGATACGGCGGGGCTGTAACTGTGCGGAAACCTGACGTGGAATGACATGGGTAATGGCCAGCTGAATCTGCTTGAGTTCGTCTTTAGGACTTAAAAAGGTGATGACCCAGTTACCAACTTTGCTGAGTTGCATCGGATTATCAAAGGTTTTAAATTGCAGGTAGTGCAGGGCAGACATGCTTCATTCCCAACAGAATACAGAGCTGTTGTTATGCCGTGCTGTGGCCAATCTCACTATTGGTCTTAAGTCTTAGTGTTTTAAGAAAGGATTGCTTATTTTTAATTATTTTTCTAAAAGCTGAACAATAACCACTATTTATAAAGGTTTTTAGCGCATATAAAGAAAATTCTTAGATGAAAAAAGACTTAAAGCAAAGCAAAATTATATGAATCTTCAGGACTTTGCAGGCTCTGCAGCGAAAAGTTAATCTGCTGTAAAGCCTGGTTCAGTTCTTTTGGTGGCAAACGCGATTCCTGTAATTCGGTAATCCACTGCATTTGACACAGTTTCAGGCTACGAATATCCGGTGCAGCCTGAATGCGGAGAATAAGCTGTTTGGCCATTAGACCACAATAACGCTGCAACAAGCTGGCCATTAATTGCTTGGTGTCTTCAAAGCTCAAGGTAACCAGCGGTTCTGGCTCTGGCTCCACTTCTGGCGGTACTTCAATTTCCAGGACCGGAATTTCTGGAGCAATCGCAGCAGGTTCAGCTTCAGCCACTTTGGCCGCTGAAGACGGGGCAATAATATGTTCGACCCATTTTTCCACCAGTTTTGGTACCGGCGTATTTAAGGTGGTTTTAATTTCTGAACGTAGGGTAGAGGCTGCTTCACTTTGCGGTTCGGCTTGAGCTGGCACCAAAATTTCTGCTTCGGCTGGCTCGGTCGAAGCAGAGCTGATTAAACCCATCTCCAGCAATTGTTCAATTAATTCTGGCGTAGCAATACGCTGTTTAAACTGGTCGCCCAATTGCTCGAAATCTTCGGTTCCAATTAGCACCAGAAGACGGCGTTGACGTGCATTCAATTGCAGCTGGCGTTGTTGCAGGGCGTCAATGCCCAACTGTGTTTTATGATAATGAATCATGCCTTAATTTATTCCCCAAATAAATTAAGGCTGACTATAAAGAATGAAAATTACACTAATATGAAGGGTTTATGACATTGTTGGGCTTAGAGTGTGACGATGTTGGCGTTCTCAAGGGCTTTTCTTAAATAAGGGTCAAGTTCATCCTGACGCAGCAACCATTGGATATAATCATTTGGTAAATCGGCAATGGCTGTACCACGATGCTTACCAAAACTCATGACGCGTGGAATACGGGCGTCTTCAGATGCAGCATATAAGGCTTCAATACTGTCAATTTGCAGATGATGCACAATATGCATCAGGATATTGGCGGTCAAAATAATATCCATATCGGCCCGATGGGCTTTTTTAATCATATCGCGGGCTTTTTCGCTGCCTTTGCCAATCATGTAAATTAAGGCAGAAATGTTGTGTGCTTCAACATCGGGCCAGACCAGACGCGCCAGAGCAAGGGTACAAATCGCCTTAATATGAGAAGTATCAACACCGCATTTTTGAATGGCGCGAATGTCATAATCAATATTGTGACCAATGATATACAGCGTTTCTTCAGGTAGGCAGAAGCTGGTGTAATGCGGCTGATCAATCAGGTCGGATTCCAGAATATGATGCACGGCCATCGCGGCATAGGAAATCGGTTCATCGACCTGATAAAACTGGTCAAAAATTTGCGATTTATCCAGGCTGATTTTGCCCTGTTGTAATTGAATGGGCGCATAGGCAACTTCGATCGGATAACCATTCAGGGTATGGGTTTCAGTGTCGAGAATAATCGCGTGCATGTGCTCATTCGCTTGTTAAGGGATTTAAAAAGCAATCTAACACTATCATGTTGAAAGTTACAGGGCTGTCGGGCGAATAATCGGCATTTGTGGGCCGTTCAGCTTATCTATTTTAAAGATAAGTGACTCTATTTTAATACAATACACTTATATATTAATTGAACTGATATTGCCTGAGCGCAGCAAACAGCGTAAAAGTGAAAATTGCGAAGGACGCAACTTTAGAATAATACCTGTATAAGGATAATCAGATGAGAAAAATATGGCTTAGCGTGGCGTTGGCCAGCAGCAGTTTATTTTTAACGGCATGTAATGATGACAATGACAACAGCGCAGTCATCATTGATGATGGTATTCCGAAGCATAATATTAGCCAGCCAGTAGTAAAAGCTGAACTATATTTAGACCAGGATTCAAATGCAAATATGGTCTTACAGTCGGTTAGTGCTTCACAAACCTTGATGACGTATAAAATGTTGGGGGTGAATGGGCAGGAAACACAAGCTACGGCCTTGCTGTTTGAGCCTAATCAGCCTAAACCGGCTGGTGGATGGCCCATTGTGGTCTGGGCACATGGCACTACGGGCGTCGCCGATATTTGTGCACCAAGCCGTCAGGGCCTGAAAGGCAATGAATATTTTATTGCGCGCCTGCTGGCTGAAGGTTATGCCGTGGTCGCTCCAGATTATGAAGGGCTGGGCGAACCGAGTGGACAAGAGCTGCATCCGTTCTTGAATTTAAAAAGTCAGGCTTACTCCATTACCGATGCGGTTGTGGCGGCACATCAACATTTTAACAATAGCGCTGAAACACGCTGGACCGTGGTCGGTCATTCCCAAGGTGGACAGGCGGCTTTAGGTGCAGCGCAATATGCATCCCGGGCGCAATTAAATTATAAAGGTGCGGTGGCCATAGCGCCGGCATCTTCCCTGAGCATGATTCTTAGCGGTGGAGAACAGCAGGCAGCAGCAGAACCAGATCTGAGCAAAAAAATACAGATTCTGGCTCCATTAGATACTTTCACGGCATTAATTACGGCAGGTCTTAGAAATAGTCATCCAACCCTGCAATACTCTGAAGTGTTCAAGAACCCGACCGATCTGCTCGCGGCAGAAGCCGAGTCGCTGTGTAATGCTGATCTTGGCGCAGCATTCGGTGGAGAAATGATGAAGTATGCGCAGACCTATGGCAACTTGGCCGCTTATCCACGTACTCAGACCGACTTTATGACTACGGTTCCTGAAATTAAAGATTTCCTGACCCAGGCATCACAGCCATTAACTGTTAAGATTTCAACGCCTGTGTTTATTTATCAAGGCTCTGCCGACCCGACCATTCCAAAACAGGTCACTGATTTTCTGGTACAGTCTGCACGCCAGCAGGGAACCAGAATTCATTATGTCACCGATCAGGACTTACCTATAGATCAGAAATGGGATCATGGCTCTGTATATGTCGATAATTGGGATGAGATTGTGGCAGATGTGAAATCGATCATGCCTACCCAATAATTTTTTCAATTCCGGTAAAGATAGAATTAATGATATAGCTCATGTTTTTATAAAAACATGGGCTATTTTTATGCAAAACTGATTAAAGTTGATGGGTAAAAAATATAAAGTTCATGTTACAATATGCGCCAATCTTAGCACGGCTTAAAAGCCCTACATGAATAGGACCTCGCTAATGTTTGCCAATATCTCTATTGCTGACTTTGATCCAGATTTAGCTCAAGCAATCTCTAATGAAGATGCGCGTCAAGAAGCACATATTGAGCTAATCGCTTCAGAAAACTATTGCTCACCTGCAGTAATGGAAGCTCAAGGTTCAAAACTGACCAATAAATATGCAGAAGGCTACCCAGGCAAACGCTATTACGGCGGTTGTGAATATGTAGACGTTATTGAACAATTGGCTATTGACCGTGCTAAAGAACTCTTTGGTGCTGACTATGCTAACGTTCAGCCACACGCAGGTTCTCAAGCAAACTCTGCAGTTTACCTGGCATTACTGAACCCGGGCGACACGGTTTTGGGTATGAGCCTGGCTCACGGTGGTCACTTGACTCACGGTGCAAAAGTTAGCTTCTCTGGTAAAACATATAACGCGGTTCAGTACGGTTTAAACCCTGAAACTGGCGAAATCGACTATGAAGAAGTTGAACGTCTGGCTTTAGAACATAAACCACGCATGATCGTTGCTGGTTTCTCTGCATACAGCCAAATCGTAGATTGGCAGCGTTTCCGTGACATCGCAGACAAAGTAGGCGCTTACCTGTTTGTGGATATGGCACACGTGGCTGGTCTGGTTGCTGCAGGGGTTTACCCGAACCCGGTACAAATTGCTGACGTCACTACAACCACTACCCATAAAACACTACGTGGTCCACGTTCTGGTTTAATCCTGGCTAAAGCCAACGAAGAAATCGAGAAGAAATTACAATCTGCTGTGTTCCCAGGCAACCAGGGTGGTCCATTGGTTCACGCGATTGCTGCAAAAGCAATCTGCTTTAAAGAAGCAATGGCGCCTGAATACAAAGCCTATCAACAACAAGTTGTGAAAAACGCACAAGCGATGGCTGAAGTGTTAATCGAACGCGGTTACGATGTGGTATCTGGCGGTACGAAAAACCACTTGTTCCTGTTATCTTTAATTAAACAGGACATCACCGGTAAAGATGCGGATGCTTGGTTAGGTGCTGCTCACATCACTGTGAACAAAAACTCTGTACCAAACGATCCACGTTCTCCATTCGTCACTTCTGGTATCCGTATTGGTACACCAGCAGTAACCACACGTGGTTTCGGCGAAGCTGAAGTACGTGAACTGGCTGGCTGGATCGCTGACATCCTGGACAGCAAAGGGGATGAAGCTGTAATTGCTGATGTCAAAGCAAAAGTTGAAGCTGTTTGCGCGAAATTCCCGGTTTACGCGAAATAAGCCCGCACTTGAGAAAAAGCTCCCTCAAGGGAGCTTTTTTTATAGGTGCTAAAAAACAAATTGCAATTATTCAGCCGGATTAAATTCTGCTATAACAGTTGCATAGCACTTGTGAAATAGATCAATTATTTTTATTTTTGGCTGATAATGATAAAGGAACAAAGAATGGATAAACCGACAATTATTTTGTCTGAACAAGACTTGCACCGTTTAGAAACCATGCTTGAACATCAGTCTAAACTTACCCCGACCATGGAACATCTGGAAGATGAGCTGGCGCGTGCCGAAGTGGTTGCACCGCAAGATGTGCCAAGCAATGTGGTGACTATGAATGCCCGCGTGCTGGTGACCATCGCACCTTTCCCGGAACCAACCGAAATTACGCTGGTGTATCCGCATGACTTCCGTGGCGATAAAGGCCAGGTCAATGTACTGGCACCTGTCGGGGCGGCTATTTTAGGGCTGGCTGAAGGGCAGGAAATTGAATGGCCACAACCGGATGGTCATATTATGAAAGTCCGTATTGATAAAGTGTTGTATCAGCCGGAACGTGAAGGTGATTATTTATAATCTCCGCTGCGCGAAAAATTAAAGCCCTCAGTTGAGGGCTTTTGTGTCTTTGCAGTTTGGCTTAAAAATTTGATAAGTATGCGCGAAAAGGAGAGGATTCACTCTCTGTCATTGATCAGTAAAATATTGTTAATTTTAAATATTCCGCTTTTACTGCATTTGCAAAAAGCTACAGCTTGCTTTATATAAAAGTCTTAGTATAAAAAATGATTTGATCAAGCTGATGATGTTATGCCGCAAATAGATGTGTTAGAACCATTAACAGAGCTGGAGCTGAACCGGGATACCATTCTCTCGATCAAGCGTCATGAGCTGGTGCCGGTATTAAATGACCAGTACAAATTAAATCATTATGCCGATGCCCTCATTCAGTCGCAGGCAGTGCTGTTAAACGGGATTGATCCGCACATGACCCAGCAGCTCAGTCAAACCATTGAAGAACTAATTCGCATGCTGGCGGATTCCAAAAAATATCTGAAAAAACGCAAATTTAATGCGCTGCAAAAATGGCTGGGGATTGATCTGGAATATGGTTCCAGTCAGGTGGAATATTATAAAAAGCTGGACCGCTTACTCGATCAGGCCAATCATTTAAGCCAGAAATTACAGATCGAAATTCAGAAATCTCAAGCGCGTTTTCAGCAGTTACGTGGCTTAAGAGAGCAGATGGCGCAGCATATTGTCGCCGCTGAAGAATTTTTGACTGAATATCCAAGTTTTGTGAAACATCAACATCCTTTAGATAACTTCTCGGAACGATTATCTAAAAAAATAAATACACTGCGCACACTGCAGGCGAGTAATGATATTGCCATTACCCAGATGCAGCTGAGCCAGCAGCTGTCATTTACCTTGTTGGACCGGTTTAAGGAAGCGCAGCAGGTGCTGATTCCGGCCTGGCAATATCATGTCAAACAAAGTCAGCAAAGCAGCTCGACAAGTGAGCTGGAAAAGCTTGATAATAGTCGGGAAAATCTGATTAAAACGCTAAAAAAATCACTCGAAAACAGCTCTAAATAGAATCAAATATAAGGTGACGTATGACCCATCCTGAACAGGTAAATGCCGTGGTGGAAGCCACAACCGAAGAAAATCAGCAGAAATTCCAGGCGCTCAATTTACAGGAAATTGGCTTGCAGCCATCCGATTTCAATGAGGTCATGGCCGCGCGTAAAGAACTGGCCGACTTAAGCCATAATTCGGTGGCGGAATATGGGAAAAATATTGCCACCAAAACTTCGACTTATACTGATGAACTGCTTCATCTGGTGCAGAATAAAGATCTGGATGCGACCGGGCAAAAGCTGAATCAGGTGGTACAGGTGGCGCAGCAGTTAAATACCAGCAGTATTCTCAACAAATCGAAAAGTTCCGGTTTTTTTGGCAGCCTGATCAGCAAGTTTAAAGGTGCCAAGCAGAATTTTGACCAGCACTTTAACAGCACCAAAGAACAGATTGATGTACTGGTCAAGGAAATTGAAACCTCGCAAAACGGCTTAAAAACCCGTGTCGATACCCTGGATAAAATGTTTGAAGGCGTGCAGGAAGAATATAAACAGCTAGGGATTTATATTGCCGCTGGTCAGCTCAAACAGCAGGAAATTCAGCATCAGATTGGCCAGTTAACCACGCAGGAGCAGGACCAGAGTACCACCCAGAAAGTTTATGATCTAAATCATCTGGCCAATAATCTGGAAAAACGCGTCAGTGATTTACAGGTGTTGCAGCAATCGGCCATGCAGACCCTGCCAATGATCCGGATTATCCAGTCCAATAACCTGATGCTGGTCGACAAGTTTTATGCAATTAAAAACATTACCTTACCGGCCTGGAAAAACCAGATTAGTCTGGCAATTTCCTTAAATGAGCAAAAGAACAGTGTGCAGCTGGCCAACAGTATTGATGATGCCACCAATGAGCTGCTACGCCGTAATGCCGACCTGTTACATCAGAACTCGGTCGATACCGCCAAAGCCAACCAGCGTTCAGTGATTGATATTGAAACGCTTGAACATGTGCAAAACACCCTCATTAAAACAGTCAATGATGTGATTCAGGTGCAAAAAGAGGGAATGCAAAAGCGTGCCGAAGCAACCACGCGTTTACGTGTGCTGCAAGATAACCTGAATCATCTGGTGCTTGAATCAAGTTCGAGCGGTTCCAATCCTTCCTGAGTAAACTCTGGCTCGGGAGTATTGCAAACGTAAGGAGAATACATTGCCCTTAGATGATTATGCGGTACCGACCGAGCACATCAATAGCGGTGTGCTGGCGCTGAAAAAGCGCCAGCGCAATCTGATGTTGCTGGGTATAACCTCCAGCACGGTGTTCATTGCCTCCATTATTGCTTTTTTTGTACAGCAAGATTTTGTCTATGGCTTTTTTGGCCTGACCACACAGGTCGAACAGCTGCATATTCCTTTAACGGTTGATGCAAACCTGGCGATTTTAGAACAGCAACCGGATTATTTTCTGGGGCTGTTGTCTTGGTTTGGCTGGCTGTTTCTGAAATTATTGCTGTCGTTTATTGGCGCCTTTTTTGTGGTGCATTTTCTCAAGAAAATCCGCTTTTTCTATGTGCGCTTTCAGTCCTTTATCCTGAAGTTTGTCGGCTGGTTAATTGCTTTTATCGTGCTGTGGTCAGGTCTGACCTATCTGCAATATGATCTGAAAAATGATGATTATGATGCGCAGCAAAAAATTGTCTATTATGACAAGCACCTGGCAGAAAGTGAGCTGGCGCGTTATCTGGCAGATGCACCGCTGGATACACCAGTCAAATCCTATTTGCTGGCGCAAACCGCCTTGTTGCATCAACCACCGGATAAAGCCGCAGCTATTCCGCATGTGTTGAATCTGGTGAAGGCCGAGCAGCAGAATCCGGATTTTATTCAGTATGGTTTCAAGCCAGAACAGCTCTGGTCAATGCAGCAACAGGTCTATGGTAAAACCCTGACCCCAATGGCAGAAAGCGTGAATAAACAGGTGGTTCAAGCCGAGCGTTTAAGCCAGTTTGTACAGATTCTGGTGATTGCAGTGGCGATTGTGTCGGCCATTTTTAGCCTGATTTTCTTTGTGTTGGCACAAAGTTTTAAAAAGCGGGCATTAAGAATTGAGCAGCGGATTTTTTAATGCTGATGAGGCTCCTGTGGGAGCCTTTTTCTGGTAGATGATTTTTATCGCGTTGTTACAATTTAGATTGATTCATCCATAAAGTATATTGATTTGTAAAAGCGATCATTAATATAAAAACAAACTGTTTTATCTATTTTAAAATTTGGCCTATGATAGCGGTATTGAAAAATTTGACTCCTTAGGAGACGTTAGCAATGTTAGATCAAAATACCACAGCCCAATTAAAAGCCTTGTTAGAACGCCTTGAAGGTCCAATCGAATTAGTGGCCACTTTAGATAGCTCTGACAAATCAGACAAAATCAAAGAACTGGTAACTGAAATTGCCGCCCTGTCTGATCAGGTGACTGCACGCTTCGATGGTAACAACAAACGTGCACCAAGCTTTGGTGTTGCCAAAGCCGGTGAGCAACCGCGTGTATTCTTCGCAGGTTTGCCAATGGGCCATGAGTTCACCTCTTTGATTCTGGCATTGTTACAAACTTCGGGCTATGCACCAAAAGTGTCTGATGAAGTATTAGCTTCTATTAAAGACTTGGGTATCCAATCGGACTTTGATGTGTTTGTATCGTTAAGCTGCCATAACTGTCCAGACGTGGTGCAGGCATTGAACCTGATAGCCATCTATAACCCGGGTACTACTGCCACTATGATTGATGGTGCATTCTTCCAGGATGAAGTGGAAGAACGTAAGATCATGGCGGTACCGATGGTATTCCAGGACGGTAACCACATCGGTCAGGGTCGTATGACACTGGAAGAAATCATTGCCAAATTAGACACCAACTCTGCAGCCAAAGAAGCAGAAAAGCTGAATGCCAAAGCTGCGTTCGATGTACTGGTGATTGGTGGTGGACCTGCCGGGAACACTGCAGCGATTTATGCAGCACGTAAAGGCATTAACACCGGTATCGTGGCGGAACGTTTTGGCGGTCAGGTGATGGACACCATGGACATTGAAAACTTCACTTCAATCAAGAAAACCCAAGGTCCAAAATTTGCCGCTGAAATGGAAGCACACGTACGTGAATACGGTGTCGACATCATGAACCTACAACGTGTATCTGACATTAAAGGTGCAGATGAAACAGCCAACGGTTTAGTTGAAGTGACCTTGGAAAACGGTGCTAAACTGGAATCGAAAACTGTGGTGCTTTCAACCGGTGCACGCTGGAGAGAGATGAATGTCCCAGGTGAAGCAGAATACCGTACCCGTGGTGTGGCTTACTGCCCACACTGTGATGGTCCTTTGTTTAAAGGCAAACGTGTTGCAGTTATTGGTGGGGGTAACTCCGGTGTGGAAGCCGCGATTGACCTGGCGGGTATTGTTGAGCATGTGACACTGGTGGAATTTGATACCAAGTTACGTGCCGATCAGGTATTGCAAGACAAACTGAACAGCTTGCCAAATACCACAGTGATTAAAAATGCACTTTCAACAGAAGTCGTGGGTGATGGTTCACAAGTGACAGCGCTGAAATACAAAGACCGTGCAACGGATGAAGAGCATACGGTTGAACTGGCGGGGATCTTTGTACAGATCGGTTTGTTGCCGAACACTGACTTCCTGAAAGGAACCGATGTTGAGCTAACTAACCGTGGTGAGATTGTGATTAACGAGCGCAATGAAACCAATGTCAAAGGTGTGTTTGCTGCAGGTGACTGTACTACAGTGCCGTACAAGCAGATCATCATCGCGACTGGTGAAGGCGCGAAAGCATCCTTATCTGCCTTTGATTACATCATCCGTTCTGGACAGTAAGTAAAATTAGAATAGGGCCTGAGTTCCCCAATACCCAGGCCCTATATGCGGTAAAATATCAAAAAATAGTTATTGTTTTTTTTACAGGAACTGAGATCGCTAACAGCTCAGTTCCTTTTTTTGTTGTACCCCAGTTTTAGGGATGAAGCAAGTTTAAGCGCTTGAACTTCTCAGTCAGTTCTTCCTGACTTTCCCGATGCTCAGGATGCGGCACAATACATTCAATCGGGCATACCGCAACACAGGTTTGATGATCATAAAAACCAACGCACTCGGTGCAGCGGCTGACATCAATCTCGTAGATTTTGTCGCCTTCATAAATGGCATCATTCGGACATTCCGGCAGGCACATATCACAATTGATGCATTTATCGGTAATCAGCAGCGCCATGAGTTAACCTGCCTGATAGGCCAAGGATGATGCTGAAATATCAGCAGTGGAGTTCGGTAAATTACGGATCAGCAGGGCATAGCGCATATCGACATCAGCCGGGACCGGAATTTCCACAATATGACCAGAACCTTTGGCTTCCTCAATTGAATTGCCTTTTTTGTCTTTGATCTCGGTGAGGATAAAGCTGATATTGCCTTTGGTGGTCATCAGTTCTAAAGAATCACCCACGACAAAACGGTTTTTGACATCAATTTTAATGTAGTCGCCATTGCGCTCTAGCACTTCGCCGCAGAATTGCTGATGATCAAAACTGGATGAACCATTTTCATAGTTTTGATATTCGCTATGCACATGGCGGCGCAGGAAACCTTCGGTATAACCGCGATTGGCCAGACCTTCGAGCTGGGTCATCAAGGATGGATCGAACGGTTTGCCGGCTAAAGCATCATCAATGGCTTTACGGTAGATTTGTGCGGTACGGGCGCAGTAAAAATAGGATTTGGTACGGCCTTCAATTTTCAGTGAATGTACGCCAATTTTGGTCAGACGTTCTACGTGTTGTACCGCACGCAAATCTTTGGAGTTCATGAAGTAGGTGCCGTGCTCATCTTCTTCGGCGGCAAACATATCTTCTTCATTACGTTGCAGCAGCACCGGTTCATTAAACTGGTGCTGGGCTTGCATGTGGAGCGCATCGGCATCTTGCGAGCAACAGCCTGCGTCCAGATTTTTTACCGGAATTACATCGCCAGTTTCATCCTCTGCGGCATCCAGCACTTTATATTCCCAGCGGCAGGCATTGGTGCAGGCACCCTGGTTGGCATCGCGTTTGTTCATATAGCCTGATAGCATGCAGCGTCCCGAATAGGCCATGCACAGGGCACCATGTACAAAGACCTCAATTTCCATATCGGGAACTTGGGTTTTGATTTCTTCAATTTCCTCAATGGACAGTTCGCGCGACAGAATCACCCGGGTCAGGCCCATATTTTTCCAGAACTTGACCGTAGCCCAGTTGACCGCATTGGCCTGTACCGACAGGTGGATGTCCATGTGTGGGAAGTGTTCACGCACCATCATGATCAGGCCCGGATCGGACATGATTAGTGCATCAGGCTGCATGGCCACGACTGGCTCAAGATCACGGATAAAGTTTTTTAGTTTGGAGTTATGCGGCTGGATGTTGACCACCACATAGAATTTTTTGCCTAATTCATGTGCTTCTTTAATGCCAATAGCCAGATTGTCATGATCAAACTCGTTATTCCGGACACGCAAACTATAACGCGGCTGCCCGGCATACACGGCATCTGCTCCATAGGCAAAGGCATAGCGCATATTTTTTAAAGAACCGGCAGGAGAGAGAAGTTCGGTAACGGGATGAAGATGCATGATCAATCAAAAAGGCATAAAAAAATTGTGGCTTTATTGTAGGGATAAAATTTTTCGATTCAACCTAGTAAAAAACTCGGGATTATCAGGCATTCAGCCTGCTAGCGCTGAGGGATAGGCGGCAGCAGGCGAGAGGAAAATAAGTTAATTGACACGCTGACCGTGTTCATTAATTACCAGTTCTCCATCTTCTTTACGGAAGGCATTGAGCTGCGGCTGGGTCAATAAATCCAGTACCAGTTCAGAAGGTCGGCACAGTTTAACGCCGCGTTCAGTCACCACAAAAGGACGGTTAATCAGCAGTGGATGTTGTACCATTAAAGCAATCAGTTCTGCATCGCTCAGATCACGCTCGGCCAATTGCAAGGTTTCATACGGCGTTACATTTTGACGGATCGCCTCGCGTACGCTTAAACCGGCCTGCTGAATCATGTCGGCCAGCACTTCGGCTGTTGGTGGATTTTTTAAATATTCAATAATTTCAGGTTCTTGTCCGGTATTACAGATTAAGGCCAAAGTGTTGCGCGAAGTGCCACAGTCAGGATTGTGAAAGATTTTAATTGGAGCCGCCATAGTGCTAAAACTCAGGTAAAAGAGGAATATTGCTTTTATATATGGATATACGTATATTCGCAAGTATAAATATGGGGAAGCTGTATGAATCAAACTGATTTTTTTAAATGCCTGTCCGATCCGACCCGTCTGGATATTTTGAAACTGGTGCTGGCCAAACAGAATATTTGTGTCTGCGAGCTGACCGAGGCATTAAATTTAAGCCAACCTAAAATTTCCCGTCATTTGGCTTTGCTGAGAAATTTATCGGTTTTACTGGACCAGCGTCAGGGGCAGTGGGTGTATTACCGCCTGAATCCAGATTTACCCGAGTGGGCAGTGAGTGTGCTGAATATTATCGCGGAGCAAGATGTCAGTCCGATGAATTCGCTGACAGCAACGCTTTCAAGTTATTGTGAGTAAAACCATGAAATTCCTCTTTTTATGTACCGGAAATAGCTGCCGCAGCATTTTATCTGAAGTGTTATTTAACAGTCGTGCTCCAGAAGGCTGGACAGCCTATAGCGCCGGCAGCAAACCGACCGGTCGTGTCCATCCACTGACGTTAAAGACGCTGGAAAATCTGGGCCTGTCGACTGAAGGGCTCTCCAGTAAAAGTATTGATGACTGTGAGCAGTATCAGCCCGATGTGGTGATTACCGTATGTGATGCGGCTGCCCAAGAAGCCTGTCCTTTGTATTTGGGCGGCGCGATTAAAGCGCATTGGGGACTTGCCGATCCATCGCATCTGGATTTGCCGGAAGCGGCCAAGTTGCAGGCCTTTTTAGAAACAGTCGCGCATATCAACAAGCGTCTGGATGCACTGTTTGCGTTACAGCCTGAGCAGATGACCCGTCCCGAACTGATTGCTGCCATCAACAATATTTCCCATATCGAGTAAGTCATGGCCAGCACCCGCAAACTTTCCTTTTTAGACCGCAACCTGACGCTGTGGATTTTTATTGCCATGGCGCTCGGGATTGGCATTGGGCTGTATTTCCCGCAGGTGTCGAGCAGTCTGGACCAGATGAGTATGGGCAATGTCAATTTACCAATTGCCATTGGCCTGATTCTGATGATGTATCCACCGCTGGCCAAAGTGGACTATGCCGCTTTACCGCAGATTTTTCAGGATAAACGCACGCTGCTGTTGTCGCTGGTACAAAACTGGCTGATTGCACCGTGTTTGATGTTCGCACTGGCATTGATTTTCCTGCAGCATTATCCGGAATATATGACCGGCCTGATTCTGATTGGACTGGCACGCTGTATTGCCATGGTATTGGTCTGGAATGATCTGGCCTGTGGCGATAACCAGTATGTCGCTGCCCTGGTGGCCTTTAACAGTATTTTCCAGATTCTGTTTTTCAGTACCTATGCCTGGTTGTTCTTAAGCGTGTTACCGCCTTATTTTGGTGTGGCCGGTCAGGTGATTGATGTCAGTTTCTGGACCATTACTCATGCGGTATTGGTCTATCTGGGCATTCCGTTTTTGCTGGGCTTTCTGACCCGGCTGATTCTGGTGAAAAACAAAGGACTGGACTGGTATCAGCAGCGTTTTATTCCCAAAATCAGTCCACTTAGCCTGCTGGCGCTGCTGTTTACCATTGTCGCCATGTTTAGCCTGAAAGGGGCCGATGTGGTTGGGTTACCTATGGATGTACTGCGCATTGCCATTCCATTGACCATCTATTTTGTATTGATGTTCTTTGTCAGCTTCTTGATGAGCAAGTGGATGGGCAATGACTATCCACGTACCACGGCCATTTCTTTTACCGCGGCCGGCAATAATTTTGAACTGGCTTTGGCGGTGGCGATTGCAACCTTTGGTCTGACCTCACCGGTGGCATTTACCACCATTATTGGCCCGCTGGTGGAAGTGCCAGTGTTAATTGCCCTGGTGAGTGTCTCGCTGTGGCTGAAACGTAAATTTTATAATGGAACAGGTGGATGATGTCACTTCCCAATCTTGATGTAGACTTAATTGAACAGCCGAGTTTTGAGCAGGTTCAGGCCAGAGCATTGCCGCATCCGCCGCGAATTTTATTGCTGTATGGTTCAAACCGCGAACGTTCCTATAGCCGTTTGGCGGTGATGGAAGCCGGCCGGATTCTGGAGCACTTTGGCGCAGAAGTTAAAATTTTCCATCCCAAAGGTTTACCGTTACCGGAAGATGGCGATGCTTCACATCCTAAAGTTCAGGAATTGCATGAATTGCTGGCCTGGGCAGAAGGCATGGTCTGGTGCAGTCCGGAACGTCATGGTGCCATGAGTTCCATTCTGAAAGCACAGATTGACTGGATTCCTTTAGCTGCCGGTGCCATTCGTGCGACCCAAGGTAAAACTCTGGCGCTGATGCAGGTCAGTGGTGGTTCGCAATCCTTTAATGCGGTGAATCAGATGCGTATTTTAGGGCGCTGGATGCGGATGATGACCATCCCGAACCAGTCCTCGATTCCGAAAGCCTTTTTGGAGTTTGATGAAGCCGGACGTATGCAAGCCTCTTCCTTATATGACCGGATTGTCGATGTCATGGAAGAGCTGTACAAGTTCACTTTATTGACCCGCGGGCAGGCCAGCTATCTGACCAACCGTTATTCCGAGCGTAAGGAATCGGCTGCGGAACTGTCGAAACGGGTTAATCAGAAGTCGATTTAGGCGTTTCATCCGCCTCTAGCTGTTTTAAAATTTGGCAATGGTCGATGGTGGTTCGGGCATTGCAAGACTGCCGTAATTGCTGCAGTTGCAGCTGAAAATGCTGTAACTCAGCAATTTTGCTTTCGATTTGTACTAAATGATGATCAAGCAGTTCATTTACCGCCTGACAGTCCTGATCAGGCTGCTGTTCCAGTGCAATCAGGGTTTCAATTTCTTTTAAGGATAAATCCAGTGCGCGGCAACGTTTAATAAAAATTAGCCGTTTTAAGGTGTCATCATCATAATAACGATAATTATTTTCGGCCCTTAAGGTGGGTTGGATGAGCGCTTTCTTTTCATAAAAACGCACCGTGTCTGCACTCAGACCGGTTTTTTTGACCAAATCCCGAATCAGATAATGTGTCATGACTTGACCTTGGAGTTAGACCATAGTTTCTAATGAGCATAATACAGTCATAGAAAAATGCAACAGGAGGCTTTATGGCCTGTCAATGTCAGCCTGCACCGGTCAAACCCGATGGCCGTTTTCGTACCGCACTCTGGATTGCCCTGATTATTAATTTGCTGATGTTCGTGGTGGAACTGTTTGGCGGGATGTATGCCCATTCGGCAGCACTCTGGGCCGATGCGCTGGATTTCTTTGGTGATGCCGCCAACTATGCCATTTCACTGGCTGTGCTGGGGATGAGTCTGTACTGGCGTGCTACCGTGGCTTTATTAAAAGGCATTACCATGGCCACGTTTGGCTGTCTGGTGTTGGCCAAAACGGTCTATAACTATATGCAGGGTATTCCCCCGGAAGCGATTACCATGGGGGTAATTGGTGGATTGGCCTTGGTGGCCAATGTAGTGGCAGCCGTGATTCTGTATCGCTTTCGTGATGGCGATTCCAACATGAAATCGGTCTGGCTGTGTAGCCGTAATGATGCAATTGGCAATGTCGCGGTGATTCTGGCTGCGGTCGGTGTATTTGGAACGGGCAGTTTATTGCCGGATATTATTGTCGCGGTGATTATGGCGGGGCTGGGTTTAACTGCGGGCTATCAGGTGATTAAAAAAGCCTGGGCGGAGAGACGGGAAAGCCGGGCTGTGGATCAGTGTGCATAAGGACGTTGATCTAACATCGAATTAATGGGCGATACAGAACTCGACTCATTGAGACAAATAAAAAACCGGTCAATCTGACCGGTTTTTTTAGTTCTGGAAAAGCTTATTTTTCCACGAATGCACGTTCAATCACGTAATCGCCTAAAACGCCCATACGTGGTGATTCTTTTAAGCCGTGTTGATCAAGCAGCGCAGCAACATCATCCAGGAAGGCTGGGCTACCACACAGCATCGCGCGGTCAGTTTCCGGGTTAAAACGTGGTAAACCGATTTTCTCGAACAATTGACCAGATTCAATTGCAGTGGTGACACGACCTTGAGTATGGAAATCTTCACGTGTTACCGTTGGATAATAAACCAGTTTTTCTTTCGCGCCCAGTTCCGAGAAGAATTCGTGGTTTGGAATTTCGTTCAGAATCAGGTCCTGATACGCCAGTTCAGAAATATAACGTGTACCATGAACAACAATGATTTTTTCAAAACGTTCATAGGTTTCCGGATCACGAATCACCGACAGGAACGGTGCAAGACCGGTACCTGAAGACAGCAGGTATAAGTTTTTACCCGGATTTAAGTCATCGAGTACCAGAGTTCCGGTTGGTTTGCGAGAAACCAGCAGTTCATCGCCCACTTTAACTTTTTGCAAAATCGAGGTTAATGGACCATCTGGCACTTTAATCGAGAAGAATTCCAGCTCTTCTTCATAGTTGGCACTTGCAATCGAATATGCACGCATCAAAGGCTTACCATTCACTTCAAGACCGATCATTACAAATTGACCGTTTTTAAAACGCAGTGCAGTGTCACGAGTCGTTTTAAAAGAGAATAAAGTGTCATTCCAGTGGTGGACGTGAGTAATCTTTTCGACGTTAAAAGCAGCCATTAAAGGTCTCAATAAATTATCAAATTAGAACAGGTTGCTATTCTAATCTAAATTCATACTCGATAAACTGAATATATTTAATTGAGCTTATCAAAAAAAGTGATTATGACTGATCTGACCTTGCCCATTATCGGGATTATGAAATCTCCTTATAAAGAAAAGTTTGGCATCCCGCGGCAGCCGAATCTGGTTCAGGTTGAATCCTATATTGACATGCTGGAACCTTATAACGATTTGCTGGCCTTTGAGGGCATTGAAGCATTTAGTCATTTGTGGTTGCTGTGGCAATTTCATGACAATAAAAACCAGCAGCAGACAAAATTCCGTGCTCAGGTGCGGCCGCCGCGTTTGGGTGGTAACCAGAAAATTGGAGTATTTGCGACACGCAGTATGTACCGGCCGTCACCGGTGGGCTTGTCAGTGGTGCAATTAAAACAGGTGAAAAAAGTCGGCAAGGCAGTACGGGTTTATGTGACCGGGAGTGATTTACTCGATGGTACACCGATTTTAGATATCAAGCCTTATATCCAGTATTCTGATGCGGTCATGGAGGCGCAAAGTGGCTATGCGCAGGATGAGCCTGAACGTAAACAGGTGGTGTGGACAGAGCAGGCCGCTGTACAAAAACAGCAATTGTTGCAGCAGCATAAAATTAGCGCGCAGATGCTGAGTGAGCTGGAACAGGTGTTGTCTTTAGACCCGCGTCCGGCTTATCAGGAGGATGAAACCCGGCTCTATAAAATGCACTTTGCCAATATTGATGTCGGATTTCTAGTACAGCCAGATCAGGTGCTGATTCAGATGTTAGCGCTTAAGCCGGCTTAAACATAAAATAAGCCATCGCAATCAGCACCGCCATATGCAGAATTTGGGCCGATGCAAAATACAAGGCAAAGCGTGGTCCGCCAATTAAAAAGGCATTCACGCATTTGGCCAGTGCATGTGCACCCAGACCCAAAATCAGCGCATAAAACAGGGTTAAATTGCTGGGCGAGCCTTGGGTAATTACCGCGGCAGCGGCAGCGTGAATTTCAAATAAGGATGCCAGGAAGGTTCCGGCAATTAAACCGGTGCTGCCCAGTGCCTGATCCAGTCCGTAGACCATGGCTTGAATCAGGGTGAGCGTGACCACAATAATCGCGGCCTCTTTGAGGCTAAACATGCGGCTATCGGCTTCTTTGGCTTTTTGCTGTGAGCCGGTATTTTTTCTGAGCAGCCAGTAACCCACCGCCACCAGAATCATAATCGCCACTGCACTCGGTACCACAAATACCTTAAACCAAGACAGATTAATCCCCACAATAATAATCAGAATCTGCAACAGTGTCGCCACGCAGGACATGAGCGCCGCGCCCGCATTAATCTGGGCATCGCCGCGGCCGGAACGCACTTCCATGCCTAAACTGGCAATGGTGGCGGTACTGGATACGAAGCCGGACGCAATTGAGGATAGCATCAGTGCATTATTGGTGGACAGCAGGCGCTTGGCGATATGCGCCAAAGCCTGTACCGATAAAATCAGAATCAGCAGTTTTAAAATCACATAAGGATTGAGCACATTGCCCCATAAGGGGGTATCTGGCGTCAAAGGCAGGGCAATCAGAACCAGTGCCAGCAGGAACAGACCATCACGCAGCTCTGCTTCGGTAATCCATTTGCTGACAATGCCGTGCATCAGGTGTTTGGTCATGAGTAAGCCAGTCAAAATAACCGACAAACCTGCAGCAAGTGGAATATTCCACAAACACAATGCGCCTATAAAATAAGTCATAACAAAGGCTAATTCGGTGGTTGCACCGGGGTCATCTTCCTTTTGGTTTTTAAGGGAGTACAAACCAACTCCACCAACAATCAGTGCCCCCACAATAGCGAGCGGTGTGCCAAATAAAAAGCAGATTGCACCTAACAGTGAGCAAATACCGAAGGTACGCACTCCCGCAAAATGATGATGTTGTCCATTTCGTTTACTGCGCTCACGCTCTAAACCAATGAGTAAACCACAGCCAAGTGCTGCTGCAAAAATGGTGAGCAGTTCGGGGAATGTTGTATTGAGTAGGAGCGGGTGGAGATCCATATTATTAGATTTATCACGATTGCAGTAATTTAATAATTTAATGGAAACAATATGAAAATGGTATTTAAAAATGTGCAAAAGCCTCTTAAAGAGGCTTTAGCGAGAATGGCTTAAATATCAATTTTCTGATTATTGGAAATTTGCGATTTGTTTTTTGATTGCCTCAGATGCGGTTTGATTGAACATAAAACAAGAGTTTTTGTATAAGTTAATATAGTCTTGCGCAATAGTTTGATCAGAGCTTATATATTCTGCGGCTAAGGATTCAAGTAACCTAATTTCTTGAGCTTTAGAATACTCAACTCCTTTTTGTGTCAAATTAACTTGATAGAAATGATTAGCTTTTTGTCCAACTCCAAAATATTCTGCATTGTCTTCATCGTATTCCAGATAAGCAATCGTGTCTTTGAATACTTTCTTTTGAATGTCTGACGAAGTGTTTGTTCGATAACTCTCCCAATCTTGTTCCAAAGTTGTTTGTACCTCTGGTGTATCCTGATTTTTGTAGAGTTCAAGATATTCTTGATTGTTTGAACTTTCTACGAGTTGGAGACAGACTGAACCTTGAGGAAACTTAACTTGTTCAATTGTCTTAATAAAATTAATCATGTTGTCAGGCACATACCAAGTGTCATTTTGATTATGTTTCACAACCCAATATTCGTGGAATGATACAAGTGGAGCTATTGCCTTATTGCTGATATCAACGGGATTGTATTTGACAGTAAGTTTTAATCCTTTAGAGTCAATATTTGAGTAAGGGATATGTGTCCAGGTATTATTTGAAATTGATACTTCACCTTGATAGGCACCATATTCGGGATGTTCTTCACCTTCGTCATATACACCATCTGCTGTTACAAAAAAGCTTTGAGTCTGATCCCAATCTAGAGTGTTCGTATTTTTACTAAAGGCTTTATTTTGATCAATCGTTAGAGTGTCACTGTCATAGCCAATTTTATTTGTACTATAGTCATTTTCTATAGAAAAATTGGACCATTGTTGAAATTTATTTGTAGCACCATCTTCAATAAATTGTTCGGATGAACCACCATCACTTCCACCACCACAAGCCGTCAATGTAAAAGCTGCAAAAATTGCACATGATAAAGTTTTTAATTTCATGATTACCCTAAGAAATTTAATTTTAGTGTGTTGAATTATTAAGCTGTGGAATAATAATAGATATTTATTTGGTTTGAAATATAAAAACATAAATAAAATTAATAGTTAAGTTTTACTTTAAATTAAAACTTAAGAAATAATTTTTATTAAACAATGCTACATTTGCTATAGTAAACCCAGATTTTGGGGCATATAACAATGAATTTTAATTTTGAGATAGACAGTACTTGGTGCTTAGAACAATTAGTTAAGGATGGCAAAATTACCGAGCGTGATCAGGCTTTGGTACAAACCACGCATCGTCAGCGTGACCAATTAAAATGGCATCCGCTGCAATGGATTGCAAACTTTAATTTGGTCGATCAAAGCCATCCTCAAACCACTTTAACGCTCAACCGTTTATGCCAGTGGCTGGCTGATAAAGCAGGCTTACCATTTTATATTATTGATCCTTTAAAAGCCGATGTTGCTGCTTTAACGGCAGTGATGTCCCAGGAATTTGCCCTGCGCAATAAAATTCTGGCGGTAGAGATTCAGCCCGATGCGGTGTTCATTGCCACCGATCAGCCGTTTATGACCGATTGGGTCGCCAATTTAGAACACAGTTTATTGCCGCGTAAAATCCAGCGCGTGCTGCTGAGTCCAGAGCAGTTACAGCGTTATCTGGTAGAATATTATCAGGTCAGTCGTGCGGTCAGTGGTTCACAAAAAGCCGCAGCACATGACCGTGAAAATAAAGGTGTCGAAGCCTTATTACAGCTGGGCGATACCCAAAACCCCGATGCCAATGACCAGCATATTGTTAAACTGGTGGACTGGGTGCTGCAGTTTGCTTTTGAACAGGGCGCCAGTGATATTCATTTGGAGCCACGTAAAGACAAGGGTAAAATCCGTTTCCGGATTGATGGCGTACTACATACCATTTATAACATGCCGGCCAATACCTTAACTGCGGTCATTTCACGGATTAAAATTCTCGGCCGCATGAATGTGGCAGAAAAACGCAAACCCCAAGATGGCCGTTTAAAAACCCGTACTCCCAAAGGGCAGGAAACCGAATTGCGTCTTTCGACTTTACCGACGGCTTTTGGTGAAAAACTGGTGATGCGTATTTTTGACCCGGAAGTGCTGGTACGCAGCTTCCAGCAGCTCGGTTTTGAAGAACGTCTGTTACAGGGCTGGCAAAGTCTGACCGGTCATAGTCATGGCATTATTCTGGTCACCGGGCCGACCGGCTCCGGTAAAACCACTACGCTGTATTCATCACTGAAGCAGCTGGCCACCGATGAAGTCAATGTCTGTACCATTGAAGATCCGATTGAAATGATTGAGCCGAGCTTTAACCAGATGCAGGTCAATCAGGGCATTGAGCTGGGCTTTGCCGATGGTGTACGCGCGCTGATGCGTCAGGACCCGGATATTATTATGGTTGGGGAGATTCGTGATCAGGATACGGCCAATATGGCCATTCAGGCGGCATTAACCGGTCACCTGGTGTTATCGACCTTGCATACCAATGATGCGCCGTCCAGTCTAACCCGTTTGCATGATTTAGGTGTGCAGCCTTTTTTAACTGCGGCCACCATTCTGGGGGTATTGGCGCAGCGTCTGGTGCGCAAGCTGTGTCCGCATTGCAAACAGGAAGGCATGATTAATGCCAATGAATGGGAACATCTGACGTTTGACTATGTCATGGAGATGCCGGAAAAAGTCTATAAGCCGGTGGGCTGTGAAGCCTGCCGTCAGACCGGTTATAAAGGCCGGATCGGGATTTATGAGTTTATGCCGCTGAGTCTGGACACCAAACAGCTGATTGGTGCCAATGCCGATCTGACCCAGTTACGCCAGCAGGCCAAGAAAGAAGGCATCGAGCCACTACGGATTACCGGGGCACGTAAAGTCATGGCCGGTATTACCACCTTGGAAGAAGTACTGCGGGTGGTGCCGTTAAACTAAAACCCAAAAAAGTGAAAAATTTTTGAATATGAGGAAATCTTAAGATTCAGCTCATCTTGCTTTGTTTTAATGACTACATCGAAACGAACAACACTGAATGAGGAAAGACAGATGAACCTATTTTCAAAAGCACTTTTAACTGCAGGTCTAGTGGGCGCAACTACATTTGCTGTTGCAGATACCGCAGTGAACCAGTCTGCACTGGCGCAAGCAACCACGGTGAAACAGGCGTTAACCATGAAAGATGACAGCAATGTTCAGCTGAAAGGTTATATCGTAAAAGCCATTGGTGATGAAAAATACCAGTTCCGCGACAGCACTGGCACCATCACAGTAGATATTGATGATGACCTGTGGAATGGTAAAGCGATTTCTGCCAAAACTCCAGTGGTGATTACCGGTGAAGTGGACATCGATTATAAACCATCTAAACGTGTTGAAATTGATGTCGAGCAGGTTCGTTTCTAAGCCGACCTTTTAATCAGATTGATTGCAGCTCCACGCAAAACCACATGCTCCATGCATGTGGTTTTTTTGAATCTTGTGAAAAATCAGGCATGATGTAAAAAAAGCTAGAGTAGAACCAATGCGTATTTTACTGGCAGAAGATGACGCCTCTCAGGCAGAAAGTATTAAAACCTGGCTGGAAATGGACAGTTATAACGTCGACTGGGTCGAGCGTGGCAATCATGCCATTTTGGCCATTGAACAGCATCACTATGATTGCGTGCTGCTGGATCGTGGCCTGCCGGGCAATACCGGCGATGAAATCCTGACCGCCTTGCGCCGCAAACAGCTGGATACCCCGGTGATTTTTATTACCGCCAAAGACAGCATTCAGGACCGGGTCGATGGACTGGATTTAGGCGCCAATGATTATCTGGTCAAGCCTTTTAGTCTGGAAGAACTGTCAGCACGGGTGCGCAGCCAGTTACGTACCCGGCAGACCCAGCCCGATCATCAGATCCGTTTTGCCAATTTGCTGTTAGATACTCAAGCCAAAACCTTAACTCAGGATGGCCACGCGGTGAATTTAACCGCCAAGGAATTCCAGATTCTGTATAAATTAATGCAAAAGCCCGAGCATATCGTAACCCGGGAACAGCTGGAAGAATCGCTGTATGCCTGGGGTGATGAAATTGAAAGCAATGCCATTGAAGTGTTTATTTATCAACTGCGTAAAAAAATTGGCAGCCATTTAATTAAAACCATTCGCGGTTTGGGCTATCGCATGCAGCAGGAACAGGCGTAAATGAAGCAAACGGGTGCGGTTTCTTTACAGAAAACCCTAGTTAAAACCTCGGTACTGAGTTCCATGATTGCCGGCCTGCTGGCACTGGTGCTGCTGTTTGCCGTGTCAATTTATCAGACCATGCAGCTGCAAGATGAAATCATGGATGAAGCGGCCGATATGCTGTTATTGCAGGATATTAGCAGTGGCGCCGGCGAGCAGGTCGATGAACTCACTGAACAGTTCAAGATGCATTATCAGCTGCGACTGGGCCAGCAGACCTTGACCGAAACAGAAGATTTTCCCTTAGCACCAGCTACGATCACACAGCAGGAAGAGGGATTTTCCTTTGTCTGGGCGAATCAGCGTTTATGGCGTGTTTATGTGGCCAGTGATGATGATTTAAGCGTACTGATGACCCAGAAAATGAATGTGCGTTTCCAGGAAATCTGGGCCACAGGTCTGGGCTATGCCGCGATTTTAATTTTATTGTGGCTGATTCAATGGGGCATTGTGCATTTTGCTATTCGTAAACAGTTCCGCTCTTTACAGGCTTTGTCTGCGCAAATTGCGCAAAAGCATGTGCAGGACCTGAGTCCGGTACAAAGTACCCAGCCAGAATTACTGGAATTACAGCCGATGGTGCAGCAGTTAAACCGTTTGCTTAGCCGGCTGGAACATTCTTTAGAAGCCGAGCAGCGTTTTACTTCTGACGCCTCACATGAACTGCGTTCGCCGCTTTCTGCCATTCAAATGCGTTTGCAGGTGTTAAAACGCAAATATCAGGATCAGCCGCAATTAGCGGAAGATCTGGCCCAGATTCAGCGCGATGTCAACCGCGGCACTCAGGTACTGGAGAATCTGCTGTTACTGGCGCGTTTAGACCCGGCACATCTGCAAGACTTGCCTATAACCGAGGTTGATTTACAAAAGCTGGTGCTGGATGTGCTCGAGGCCTTGGCACCGTTTAGTCTGGAAAAACAGATTAAACCGCGCTTGCAGCTACAACCGGCGATCATTCAGGCCAATCCGGAATTGCTATATACCTGTATCCGTAACCTGATCGACAATGCCATCCGCTATGCCACGCAACAGGGTGAGGTGGTGGTCAGTATCAATGGTGATGCTGAACAGGTGCAGCTGTGTATTGAAAATAATGGTCAACAGATCAGTGATGAGGTGTTACAACGTCTGGGTGAGCGTTTTTATCGGGCGCTGGGCACACAAACCCAAGGCAGTGGTCTTGGTATTTCGATCTGTAAAAAGATTATCAGCCTGCATCAGGGCCAATTGCAGTTTAGCCGTTCAGCTTTAGGCGGTTTACTGGTGGAACTGAGTTTGCCCGGTGTGAAGCAAAAATAACAAAATCGAAAATAACAATATTGAGTTCAATCTTGAGATACGCATGGGCAGTTAAAAAGCAGTATGCGCTGATTCATACTGCTGCTTCCCACGATTATTATTATTCAGATGTTGTTCTTATTTGGTGAGAATGAGGCGATTATTACGGGTAAGGCGTAGGCGGTATTCTTCTCCGGCATGCATGATGCGAATTTCACGACCGAGAGCAAACAGGTTATTAGAATGTAACATTGGTAAGGCATGCTGTTGATCTGCATTACGGCTAAACAGGCTAAAT
Source organism: Acinetobacter sp. Q186-3 (assembly GCF_013420655.1). Taxonomy (NCBI): domain Bacteria; kingdom Pseudomonadati; phylum Pseudomonadota; class Gammaproteobacteria; order Moraxellales; family Moraxellaceae; genus Acinetobacter; species Acinetobacter sp. Q186-3. Next base: position 182,609 of record NZ_VOXS01000005.1, read on the forward strand.
GGTGCGTTCATTCCTTCGACTCCGTGGTGTATGTTGAACGATATAAATGATAATCATTATCAAATATATCTGTCAACGCTTGATTTGGGGAATTTATAAAAAGTATAAATTTGCTTACACTTGCTCATATTTCAAAAACAGGACGTTTCATGTCAAAGCCACATCTACATATCGCGATTGGGATTTTATTGCATCAGACCCAGGTCCTGGTCGGCTGGCGCGAAGCCAAACAGCATCAGGGCAATAAGCACGAATTTCCCGGCGGCAAGGTAGAGCAGCATGAAACGCCAGTGCAGGCCTGTCGCCGTGAAGTGCGCGAAGAAGTAGGCATTGACCTGACCCAGTGGCATGAGTTTGATTTTATCCGGCATGAATATGAAGATGTGATTGTCAATTTGCATGTGTTCCATGCCTTTGTGCCGGCGGCGTTGCTCTCAGACATCCAGCAACCGTGGACCTGGTATAAACGGCAGGATTTGGCTCGTTTGAATTTCCCGCAAGCCAACCAGCGTATGCTGCAACGCCTCTACTGGCCTGAATGTATCAAAATTAGTGAAGACTTAAACTGTCTGGATACCCCGGATACCCAGCAACTGCTGTACTGGCGTGTCGCACCGGCACCGGAACGCAGTATTGAACTGGCTGAGCAGAATATTGGCTGTTTAAAATCATTAATTGTTAATCTGGAACTGTGGAAGCAGCTGAATAGCGTGCAGCAGGTCTCGGTCGCTGCCATCCATTTAAAGCAGCAACAATGTCTGCAATTGCACAAGGGCAGCCTGCAGGCCGGTCAGCGTTATATTGCTGCCTGTCATGATCTGGAATCGTTACAACATGCGCAGAATATTGGCTGTGATGCTGCAATTTTAAGTCCGGTGCTGCCAACAGCCAGCCATCCGGATACTCCGGCATTAGGCTGGGCACAATTTCAGAACTGGGCCAAACAGGTCGATATTCCGGTGTTTGCCTTAGGCGGGATGCATCGGCAGGACTTGGCGCAGGCCCAGCAACACCATGCCTATGGTATTGCCGGGATCCGCTTTATGGATGCGTTGGATAGCGCTTCAGCCTAAAGTTGTTTCAGCGCTTGCTGTGCCTGTTGCACGGTACGGCTATTGTTTTGTAGCTGGCCGGCTTTTTGAATAATCAGCCATAATTGGCGTTTCATCGCCGGTGTTTGTGCATAGCTCAGACCACGGCGGGCCAGGGCTTCTGCATTTTTCGGCTGTTTTTTCTGGTTCGCCACCAGCCCTAAATACATATAGGTTTCAGCCGATTGCGGTGCCAGACGCTGTGCCTGTAAGGCGGCAGCTTCGGCACGCGCCCATTGTCCCTGACGATAAGCCGTCTGGGTCTGCTGCATCAGTTTCTTAAACGCTGGTAAAGAGCGGCCATCTTCAAAACGCTGCTGTACTTTTTGTTCAGGAACCACGACCTGTAATTTCTTGCGCTGAATTTCTTCCTGTTCATAAGGATGAATCACCACGCCGGTGGGTGTGCGAATGGTTTTTCGTTCAGTCGTTTTTTCTTGGTCCGGTTGCGGTGCCGGCTTGGATTCCGGCAGGCTTTGACAGCCCACCAGTCCAGCCAGTCCCATCCCCAAGATCAGATATTTCAAGGTCATTTAATTAAGGGTCCACTTATTGCGTATAACTGCCGCTTGAAATGATGCGTGCATCATTTTCGGAAAGTTGTCTTTCCATCTCGGCTTCACTTTCCTGGATATAATTCTCGATACTGTCACTGCTTTCAGGTACAGCTTGGTAATATTCGGTATCCGGATTGTAAACCGGCTCAACCTGATAATGCGGTAAACCACAGGCGGTGGCCTGACGCGGCACATGATTGCGATAAATCGGAATATACATCGCACCAGCACAGCCTTGAGCCGACAAGTGACCAGAGTCACGGTCAATCCAGTGCCACTGTACGCTGTCCGGCTGGCGTAGATTCACCGGCTTCTGGCGCAGCTGACGCATCACATTGCTCCACACCGGCAGGGCACCCGATGAACCTGTCAAACCGGTGACTTTGTTATCATCCAGCCCTAACCAGACCACACTTAAATAGTTGCCCGAATAACCGGCAAACCAGGAGTCGCGGGTATCGTTGGTGGTGCCCGATTTACCGGCCAGTTTTAAATCGCTGGACAGGCTGTTATAGGCTGCACGTCCGGTTCCTGCACTCATTACCTGTTGCAGGCCATAATTCAGCATATAGGCCGCAGACGGTTCAATGGTCTGCTGTACCGACAGGCCATAACGTTCGAGCAGACGACCATTAGAATCGACCACCGCGCGAATGGCTTTGGTTGGATACTGGAAACCACCGGTGGCAAAGTTGCCATAAATATTCATCACCTGCATAGGCGATAAATCGACTGCACCCAGATAAATGGACGGATACTGTGGAATATTTTCGCTGCTGACGCCAAATTTAATCAGATGGTTACGGAAGGTTGATAGACCAAATTCCTGACCTAAACGTACCGCCGACAGGTTATAGGAATTGGCCAGCGCTTGCGCCATCGGGACTACGCCATGTTCGCTGCCGCTGTAATTACGCGGTGTCCATGACTTGCCGGCAGATGGAATACTGATTTCGGTATCCTGTACCGGACTGGCCCAGTTATAGCGACCCGATTCTAGTGCGCTTAAATAGATGACCGGTTTCAAGAGCGAGCCGACCTGACGCTTGGCATCCAGCGCACGGTTAAAGCCGGTAAAGTCCTGGGTAGAACCGACTGCAGCCACCAGTTCACCATTTTCAGGATGGGACACCAGCACCGCCCCTTGCAAATCTTTTAAACGGCGCGGATTGGCATTGGCCAGACGGTTTACTGATTCTTTAAATGCACTTTGTACCTTGGTCTGTGCAATTGGGTCTAAAGTGGTAAAAATCCGTAGTCCCTGATTGGTCAGATCACCTTCTTGATATTCAGCACGTAACTGACGGCGCACAATGTCCAGAAAATCTGGGAAGCGGGCAGGGCCCATGGTCGGTTTGGCAATCACATTTAACGGACGCGCGGTTTCGGTTTCATACTGTTCCTGCGTCAGATAGCCCATCACCAGCATATTGTTCAGTACAATATTACGGCGTTTTTCTGCCGCTTCCGGATTACGCCATGGATTATATAAAGACGGTCCCTGCACCAGACCAACCAGAAAAGCCTGCTGGGCAATATTCAGTTCACGCAGCGGCAGACCAAAATAGAACTGTGAGGCCAGACCGTAACCATTAATAGAATAGTTGCCGTTTTGACCCAGGTTCACTTCATTTAAATAGGCTTCCAGAATTTCATCTTTGTCATAATGCAGCTCAATTAGCATCGCCATCAGCGCTTCATTGGCTTTACGCTTTAATGTACGTTCCGGGGTCAGATAAAAGTTTTTCACCAGTTGCTGGGTCAGGGTCGAACCGCCCTGACGTTTCCCGCCGGTAATATTGCTGACAATGGCACGCGCAGTCCCGCGAATCGACACGCCATGATGCAGATAGAAATTACGGTCTTCGGTGGCAATTAAGGCTTCAATTAACGGTTTTGGCACCCGGTTCAGTTTAATCAGCACCCGGTCTTCATTGTGCTGCGGATAAATCCCGCCAATCAGCATGGGCTCTAAACGGGCAATACCGGTGGTCGATGGTTTGGTCGCACTGACTTCAGCAATCTGGTTATTGGCAAAGCTGACTTTGAGTACCTGTTCCGGTTCAACACTTTCACCAAAATCGAAGCCGCGGGTATGTACAAACAAGGTGTCGCCCGCATCGACATAGCTGCCGGTTTTGTTATAGCTTTCTGCGCTTTTATAGCCTAAAAGTTTTAATTCCTGCACGAAATCGGCTTTATTGAGCGGTGCATTGGTATAGATTTCCAGCGGACGAGCAAAGACCTTGGCTGGAATGTCCCAGCGCTGTCCTTCAAATTTATCTCTAACAATATTATCTAATCGAATCAGGTAGATACTTAATGCCAGAAATGCCCCAATCACCAGTATACAAAATAGAAGTGCAATAATACCTATGCCACGTTCAGACTTCATAAATCGCAATAAAACCCTAAGAAATTAGGCTAATCATGCGAAGCTTTTACATAATTTGCAATATTTAATCTGTGAATGAAGCGGCCAATCGAGGAGAAAAAACGGTTGGATTCAGATTTCTAAAGTTTTTTTAAAACATTCGGGTTAGTGCTATTATAGTCAACGGATCGTAGCGGAGCGATGTCGTAGGTGCAAATTTCACACAAGAACTTTCGTAATATCGGATTGATTGGACGTCCTGGCAAAACTTCGGTCGTAGAAACGCTCAGTTTAATTCATGATCATCTGCTGAATTTAGGCCTGCATCCGGTATTTGATGCAGAAACAGCAGAACTGGTCCCTTATCCGAACACCCAAACCGTCAGCCGCGCCTTGCTGGGCGAAGTGGTTGATCTGGTGATTGTGGTCGGCGGTGATGGCTCGTTGCTGCATGCAGCGCGCGCGCTGGTCAAATACAATACGCCGGTCATCGGGGTAAACCGCGGCCGTTTAGGCTTCCTGACCGACATTAAACCCACGGAAGTCATCTTCAAGCTGGATCAGGTATTAAAAGGCGAGTTTCAGCTGGACCGCCGTTTCCTGCTGGAAATGGAAGTGCGCTCCAAAGGTGAAGTCATTTATGAAGCAGTGGCTTTAAATGATGTGGTGCTGCATTCCGGTAAATCGGTACACATGATTGATTTTGACCTGAATATTGATGGTCAGTATGTTTATCGTCAGCACAGTGATGGTTTAATTGTATCCACGCCTACTGGTTCTACCGCCTATGCCTTGTCTGGTGGTGGCCCGATTGTGCATCCGAGTATGGATGCGATTGTGCTGGTACCGATGCATCCGCATACCTTGTCTTCACGCCCGATTGTGGTGGGTGGACAAAGCGAAATTAAAATCCAGATTCGTGAAAACCGTGTCTTGCCAATGGTAAGTGCCGATGGTCAGCACAGTGTTTCACTCAGTGTCGGGGACAGTTTGCATATCCGCAAGCATCCCTATAAGTTAAACCTACTTCATCCACCGGGTTATGACTTCTATATGGCATGTCGTACCAAGCTCGGCTGGAACCAAGATTTTGATTCTTTGCAACAGCAGGATTTATGATGAATATTGAACAGATGCTGGCCGTACTCAATCCTGAAATTGTTGGTCGTCTAAAAACCGCGGTAGAGATTGGTAAATGGCCGAATGGTGTGGCGTTGACCAAAGAGCAGCGCGAAATTTGTATGCAGGCCGTGTATGCCTGGGAAATCCAGCATTTACCGGAAACTGAACGTAGCGGTTATATCGACCGTGGCACCAAGGAAGAAGGTGAACAATGTGATGATGATCATCACAAAAATGAAGATTTCCAGCCGATCAAGTTTATTTAAACTTTAAGGAAACGGATTCATGCAAAAAAGGTAAGCCGCGGCTTACCTTTTTTATTGGCAGTCTTTTGTGGCTTAAGCATTTAAACGCGCAGCCCAGAATTGCTGTGCTTTGTCCATGGCTGCTGCAAAACTGTCGCAGACGCCCATGGTATACAGCGCGATGCCCATGGTTTCCACCACCGCCACTTCACCATAGTCATGCGATTGCTGGCCTTCCCAGACGGCTTTAAATACCGCCAGGTCCAGTTCTTCTTCAATCGGGCTGCGGTTGTTGGTGAGCTTTGGCAATTCATGTTCATACAGCTCGCCGTTACGAATGCCACAAATTAAGGTTTTGGCATCCGGATTCCGTTCAAACTCGCCGCCTTCACCTTTAATCACCGCACTGTTCAGATAGCCCAGTTTAAACGCCGACTGTTGATGGGAACTGCGATAGGCCGGATGGAAAATGGCCTGTACCGTGGCTTTGGCATTAAAGGGGTTAATCAGCCGGGCAAGAGTATGAATAGGTGAACGCAGGCCCATTACATTCCGTAGCGCAATCAAATCGGCCAGCACCGGAGAAATCACGTCTAAAGGCAGATAGGCAAAATGACGCTGCTGTAATTGCTGTTCGACTTCCGTATCTGACTGGCAGATTGGATAGCCTAAGTATTCCAGCACCTGTTCGGTATAGACCCGGTTAATGGTATGCCCAGCAGCGCCGTGCATGACAATATTAAAACCCTGTTTGGCCAGAGTCAGCGCGGCCAGTAAAAACCACGGATAATGTTTGCGTTTCCCGGCATAGGAGGACCAGTCCAGATCTACATCTAAAGCTTTAAACTGCAACTGGTCACGGGTGGCCTGAACAAAGCCGGCCAGTTCATCGACCGATTCTTCCTTGACCCGCAGCAGCATCAAAAAAGCACCGAGCTGAACATCGAGTACTTCCTGTTTCAGGATCATGGAAAAGGCCTGATAGGCTTCTTCATAGGTGAGGGAACGTGCACCATTTTTGCCTTTTCCCACAATACGTACGTACTGGGCAAAAGGATGTTCAACGTCTTTATAAATGTTTCTTTTCGTGCTCATGTAACTGCCTGAATCTCAAATAAATGGCGCCGGTCGCTTCCCACAATATACACATGTTTGCGGCTTTTTAAAAACCGTATGCTTTGCTCGGATTTAGACTAATGTCTAAGCTGCTTCTGTTTTAAAGTTCGCCAGTTCTCGCTGTTTTTAGCAGCACTATATTTGAATTTTAGGTAAAATTCGCAGCGTTTTATATTGTTTTTTATTTTTACTCATCTCCTGTTCTAAAAAGCCGCTTTTGCGTTTGAGCCTGTTTATTCTGGCAGCTCAAAGTAAGCCCGACTTTTGCCGATGAAAATAAAGCGTTGAATGTTTTGAGCCATGGCTCAAGGCAGCGTATGCCTGTTGTTTTAAAAACAGGCAGAACAGGTCGTGGGTAAAAAATCAAGGGTATTTGTCCTCTGGACAAGAACAAAAGTAGATCTGTTATGGCCAAACAACCTATTTATAAATCCCTGTACTTTCAGGTGATTATTGCAATTATTGCAGGTATTCTCGTCGGTCATTATTCTCCTAGTGGCACACAAGTTATTAATGGCGTGGAACAGTATGTTCCGGGTCTGGGTGAGCAGCTGAAACCCTTAGGTGATGGCTTCATCCGTTTAATCAAAATGATTATTGCGCCGGTGATTTTCTGTACCGTGGTGAGTGGTATCGCCGGTATGGAAAGCATGAAATCGGTGGGTAAAACCGGTGGCGTGGCATTACTGTATTTTGAAATTGTCTCTACCATCGCCCTGATTATTGGTCTGGTGGTGATTAACGTCTGGAAACCAGGCGTTGGCATGAACGTTGATCCAGCTTCTTTGGATACCACCGGTATTTCCAAATATGTAGAAACTGGTGAAGCACAATCTACAGTCGAGTTCCTGTTAAATATCATTCCAAATACCGTGGTCGGTGCCTTTGCCCAGGGTGAAATCCTGCAGGTGCTGATGTTTGCCATCCTGTTTGGTTTTGCCTTACACCGTTTAGGGCCAGCAGGTAAGCCGGTCTTGAAACTGATTGATCAGATTTCGCATGTGTTCTTTAACATTGTTAACATGATCATGAAAGTTGCGCCAATTGGTGCTTTCGGTGCGATGGCCTTTACTATTGGTAAATACGGGATTGGCAGTCTGGCGCAACTGGCGCAGTTAATTATCTGCTTCTACCTGACCTGTGTGCTGTTTATTTTTATCATACTCGGCAGTATTGCGCGCATGACCGGTTTCAGTATCGTAAAAATGATCCGCATGATTCGCGAAGAATTACTGATTGTATTGGGGACCTCATCTTCAGAATCAGTACTACCGCGTATGCTGAAGAAACTGGAAATTGCCGGCTGTGAAAAATCGGTGGTGGGTCTGGTCATTCCAACGGGTTATTCCTTTAACCTGGATGGTACTTCGATTTATTTGACCATGGCCGCAATCTTTATTGCTCAGGCCACCAATACACCTTTAGAACTGCATCATCAGATTACTTTATTGCTGGTGCTGTTGATTTCTTCTAAAGGCGCAGCAGGGGTGACCGGTTCAGGCTTTATTGTGATGGCGGCAACACTGGCGGCTGTGGGGCAGATTCCGGTGGCCGGTCTGGCGCTAATTCTGGGTATTGACCGCTTTATGTCTGAAGCACGTGCCTTGACCAATCTGGTGGGTAACTCATTGGCAACCATTGTTGTAGCGAAGTGGGTCGGTCAGCTGGATCAGGAAAAGCTGCAATATGCATTAAATAATCCGGAAGAAATTGACCGCAAGATGGCAGAACAAAACCAGCAATCTGCTTCGGCTTAACAGCAGGGCGGTGACTAAAGGAAGCTTCGGCTTCCTTTTTTTATTACTTGGCAGTCAATAAAAAAGCCGGGAAAAGCCATGACAGTACGCTTTAAAATGCATAGCATGGGGCTGAATGTAAAACAAGAATGTACCCTACAAGGATCGACTATGCTGGCTTATGATGCAGATTTAGAATTATTCCGTGACAACTTCCGCCGCTTTATGAGCGAACAGATTGCCCCGCATTATGAACAGTGGGAACGGGAAGGAATTATGCCGCGCTCGGTCTGGAACCAGCTGGGTGAAAACGGCTTTTTATGTGTAGATGTACCGGAACAGTATGGCGGCTATGGCGTACCGACCCATTATTCGCTGATGCTGGTGGAAGAATCGGCACGTGCTGGTTATAGCGCACTGTCTACCGGTATTTCCTGTCATTCAGAAATTGCTGCGCCGTATATTTTAAATATTGGTTCAGAAGAACAGAAACAGTACTGGCTGCCAAAAATGGTTAGCGGTGAAGTGGTCGGTGCGATTGGTATGACCGAGCCGGGTGCTGGTTCTGACTTGCAAGCCATGCGCAGTCATGCCATTTTGCAGGATGATCATTATATTTTAAATGGTTCTAAAACCTTTATTTCTAATGGCCAACATGCCGATCTGGTGGTGCTGGCGGTAAAAACCGATCCGCAGGCACGCGCCAAAGGCGTGTCTTTATTATTAGTCGATACCCATCTGGATGGCTTTAAGAAAGGCACCAACCTCGACAAGATTGGCCTGCATGCTCAGGACACCTCGGAATTGTTCTTTGATAACGTGAAAGTACCCAAAGAACAGTTACTGGGCCAGCCGGGACAGGGCTTTGCCTATTTAATGCAGGAATTACCACGTGAACGGACCGCGATTGCCGCCACCGCCTTGGGCGCTATCCGTGGTTCGATTGACATCACCACGCAATACGTTCAGGAACGTCAGGCCTTTGGCCAGAAAATTGGCCAGTTCCAGAACAGCCGTTTTGTTTTGGCACAGGCTAAAATTGATGAGCTGGCCACGGCTGCATTTTATCACCAGAATGTTGAGCTGTATATGCAGGGCAAACTGGATGTTGAAACCGCGGCAGCACTGAAAAGCTTCTCGACCGATATGCAGATGAAAGTGGCCGATCAGCTGCTGCAGCTGTTTGGTGGTTATGGTTATATGACTGAATATCCAATTTCTCGTTTCTTTGTCGATGCCCGTATCCAGCGAATTTATGGCGGCACCAATGAAATTATGAAAGAGATTGTGGCGCGCGGTTTATTGGGCCGTTAAGTCCTGTACATCAGACCAAATGAAAACACCCGCCCAGCATCGACTGGGCGGGTGTTTTTTGGTGGGTGTGTTTCTGAGACTGATTTTAATGCAGGCTGAGCACATGCAGACTTTCCCGAATAAAGATCGGCAAGTCTGCTGGTGAGCGTGAGGAAATATACAGGTTATTGTCATTCACTACCGCCTCATCAAAATACACGGCGCCGGCATCCATCAGTTCCAGCATCACCGGGGCAATGCTGGTCATGCGCCGGCCTTTGACCACACTGGCATGGATCAGCAGTTGCGGACCATGACAGGTGCTCATAATCGGTTTCTGGGCATTGGCAAAATTTCGGACAAAATCGACAAAACGTAAATCATCACGCAGTTGTGCCGGAGATTGGCCGCCGGGAATCAGCAGCGCATCAAAATCATGAATGGTCACATCATCTATACTTTGGTCGATGGTTACCGAGCTGCGCCGTTGATAACCATAGACAATATTGCCGGCCTTGTTTTCAACATTTACCACGCTATGCCGCGCTGCACGGAATGCGTGGATCAATTCTGGATAGTCTGCATCTTCATAATCATGGGTAATCAGCACCGCGATTCTTTTTGACATTATTATTCTCCGAATTGCTTTAAATAAAAGAGTAAAGGGGAAAAAGCAAAATTTCATTGCTGCTTTGTAACCAGTTTTCTTATTTCTTTTTCAAGTTAAAATTTCTGGAATTTTATTCAATATTTATGGGCGTAATTTTCTATGTAAGTAATTATGACGCCTGTTCAGTTTACGCAATAAACTTGCAAAATCCTATCACTATTCATCGAATTCAGATGCAAAAGCTATCGGTTGATTGGAAAAAGACCCTGTTTCATCTGCTTAAATTCGCTACACTCTGGATGGAAAAACAGGCAAAGCGTCGTGACTTGTTCAGAATTATTCATGAGCTATAGCTGCTCAATTGATAAACAGTCTCACAAGTTGCAGAGAGTTTAACCAACTGTTTGTTTTTAAGACTGAATCAATCAAAGTTGTATTGCGCAACATTTGAAAGCTAACTATTGTTATACTGTTTGCATACCGTTTATGAAGGGCGACATAACAATGATCAACGACGATCAAAACACAACGACTTCTCTTGACCTGAACAATATTCGTGAGGAAATTGACTCTGTTGATATGCAGATTCAACAACTGATTAACCGTCGCGCACGATTGGCAGAAGCGGTGGCCAAAGCCAAATTTGCCGCTGAAGAGAATCCACTGTTTTACCGTCCGGAACGTGAAGCACAAGTTTTACGTAATGTTATGGATCGCAATGAAGGCCCATTGTCGGACCAGACCATGGCACGTTTATTCCGTGAAATCATGTCGGCCTGTCTGGCACTGGAAGCACCGCAAAGTATTGCCTTCCTGGGGCCTGTTGGGACTTATACCCATTCTGCGGTACTCAAGCATTTCGGTCATGATGCCCTGGTGCGCCCTTTACAAACCATTGATGAAGTATTCCGTGAAGTGGAAGCGGGCAGTGCGCATTATGGTCTGGTGCCGGTAGAAAACTCCTCTGAAGGGGTGGTTAACCATACCTTAGACTGCTTTAAAACTTCAAATCTGAATGTGATTGGCGAAGTTGAATTGCCGATTCATCATCAGTTCCTGATTTCTGCAAATACCCGTAAAGACAGCATTAAACAGATTTATGCTCACCAGCAAACGCTGGCACAGTGCCGTAAATGGCTAGATGCGCATTATCCTGGGGTGGAGCGTGTGGCTTTAAGTTCCAATGGTGAAGCGGCGCGCCGTATTCGTAATGAATGGCATTCTGCGGCCATTGCTTCTGAAATTGCGGCAACCATTTATGATCTTGAAATCATGCACAGCAATATCGAAGACAACCCGGAAAACACCACGCGCTTCTTGGTGATTGGCCGTGAGAAAGTGCCACAAAGCGGCAATGACAAAACTTCATTGCTGGTGTCTGCACATGACCGTGCCGGTGCCTTGCTGGAAATTCTGGCGCCATTTGCCAAACACAACATTAGTCTAACCAGTATTGAAACCCGTCCGGCTTTACCTGAAAAATGGGCCTATGTGTTCTTTATTGATTTGGAAGGTCATATTGAGCAAGACAATGTTAAAGCTGCGATTGAAGAAATCCGTCCATTGGTGAAAGAAGTCCGTGTACTCGGCTCTTATCCGGCGGCAGTTTTATAAAATTCTCTGGTGGCCGTGTGCGCTGCATGCGGCTGCTTTTCACCTGTAAATCTGGAAGTAAAAAATGTCGTTTGTCCCAGCCAATGAAGGCATCTCTAAGTTAAAGCCATATCAACCAGGTAAGCCGATCAGTGAACTTGAGCGCGAATTGGGTATTACCGATATTGTGAAATTGGCATCCAATGAAAACCCGTTGGGCTGTTCAGACAAAGTCAAAGAGGCCGTGGCTGCCGAGCTGGCAGAAATTGGCCGTTATCCAGATGGTGGTGGTTTTATTTTAAAAGACCAGATTGAAGCGCAGTTTGGTTTTGGTCATGAACGGATTACTTTGGGTAATGGTTCAAATGACCTGCTGGAAATGGTTGCCCGCGCTTTTGTGTCCGAGCAGGACTCAATCGTATATAGCCAGCACGCCTTTGCGGTTTATGCACTGGTGACTCAGGCCATTAATGCACAGGCCATTGAAGTACCAGCCAAAGGTTTCTCGCACGATTTAGAGGCGATGGCTGCAGCCATTCAAGCCAACACCAAGCTGGTGTTCATTGCCAATCCGAATAACCCGACTGGCACCTGGTTTGAAGAAGCTGAATTTGAAGCCTTCATGCAGAAAGTACCGGCCAATGTAATTGTGGTACTGGATGAAGCCTATGTGGAATACTTCCCGGAAAACTTCAACAGCCTGAAATATCTGGATCAGTATCCAAACCTGATTGTTAGCCGTACTTTATCGAAGTGCTATGGTCTGGCAGCGCTACGAGTTGGTTTTGCTCTGGCCTCTGTACAGGTGACTGATTATTTAAACCGTATCCGTCAGCCATTTAACGTGAACCATTTAGCTATGGTGGCAGCTGTAGCAGCGCTGAAAGATGAAGCCTTTATCGAAAAATCACGTGAAGTGAACAAGGCTGGTATGGCGCAGCTGGAAGCGGGCTTTAAGGCACTGGGCCTGAACTATGTGCCTTCACGTGCCAACTTTATTCTGGTTGATGTACAGGCTGATCCGGCACAAACCTTCAATGCCTTGCTCAAAGAAGGCGTGATTGTACGTCCGGTTGGTATTCCAAACCATCTTCGTGTATCGATTGGAACAGAAGCAGAAAATGCCAAATTCCTGACTGCACTGGCGAAGGTGTTAGGTCTGGACGCAAAGGCATAAGCCATGACGCAACCCCTGTTTGAAAAAGTCGCTTTTATTGGACTTGGGCTGATTGGCTCAAGTCTGGCGCGTGTGATTCAGGCTGAACAGCTGGCTCATGAGGTAGTGGCATCGACCCGTTCGCAAAAAACGCTAGAAGATGCCAAAGCCTTGGGTTTAATTGCTGCCGGTTATAGCGATCCGGTCGAGGCGGTGAAAGATGCTGATCTGGTGGTACTGGCCTTACCGGTACGTGCCACCGAATATGTGTTGCAGCAGATTAAACCGTATTTAAAACCTGATGCAATCCTGACCGATGTCGGCAGCACCAAAGGCAATGTGGTCGATGCAGCCAAAGCAGTTTTTGGTGAGCAGCTGCCTGCCGGTTTTGTGCCGGGGCATCCGATTGCTGGAGCCGAGCATACCGGGGTCCATGCCGGTAAGGTCGATTTATTCGCCAATCATAAAGTGATTTTGACTCCATTACCGACCAGTGCGGATTGGGCGGTCAATAAACTGATTCAACTGTGGGAAGCAGCCAAAGCGGAAGTAATCTGTATGGATGTGGACAAGCACGATGAAGTGCTTGCACATACCAGTCATCTTCCGCATTTAATGGCATTTAACCTGGTGGAGCAACTGGCCAACCGGGAAGACAATTTAGATATTTTTCGCTATGCTGCAGGCGGCTTTCGTGATTTCTCGCGAATTGCAGCCAGTGATCCACAAATGTGGCACGACATCTTCTTTGCCAACAAAAAGGCAATTTTGAATGCAGTCGATGGCTTTGAACAACAGCTGGCAATCTTGCGCCAGCTGATCGAACAGGAAAACTCGCAGGCTTTAATGGGCCTGCTGGGACATGCTCAAGCAGCGCGTCAGCATTTTAATCATATGCTGGCCAAAAAACCGTTGATGGAGAACAATAAAGTGACACAACAATTTACGATTTTACCGGGCTCTAAAAATTTCCAGGGTAAATTTACTGTGCCAGGTGATAAATCTGTGTCACATCGTTCAATCATGTTTGGTGCAATTGCAGAAGGCACCACCCATGTCACCGGCTTTTTGGAAGGTGAAGATGCGCTGGCGACTTTACAGGCTTTTCGCGATATGGGTGTCAGTATTGAAGGCCCGAAAAATGGTGAAGTGACCATTCACGGTGTGGGGATGCAGGGCCTCAAAGCTCCAGCCGGGGCGCTGTATATGGGGAACTCTGGCACCTCCATGCGTTTGCTGTCAGGCATGTTATCGGCGCAGGCCTTTGATTCGGTGATGACCGGTGATGCATCCTTGTCCAAGCGTCCAATGGAGCGTATTGCCAAGCCATTACGTGAAATGGGGGCGCAAATCCAGACCACAGGTGAGCGTGGTACGCCACCGGTGTCAATTACGGGCAGCCAGCAGTTAAAAGGCATTCAGTACGATTTACCAATGGCCTCGGCACAGGTGAAATCAGGAATTTTACTGGCCGGTTTGTGGGCCGAAGGTGAAACTGCAGTAACTGAACCGGAACCAACCCGCGACCATACCGAGCGTATGCTGCGTGCTTTTGGTTATGAAGTGAAAACCGAAGGTAACCGTATTTCCCTGCAAGGCGGCGGTAAACTGGTGGGAACCAATATTCAGGTGCCTTCAGATATTTCATCTGCAGCGTTCTTTATGGTGGGCGCGGCCATTACTGAAAATGCCGATGTCACTTTAGAAGCTGTGGGCATTAACCCGACCCGTACTGGCGTGATTGAAATCCTCAAACAAATGGGTGCAGATATTACTGTATCCAACGAGCGTATTGCCGGCGGTGAACCGATTGCCGATATTCGTATTCAGGGCAGCCGTACCTTAAAAGGTATTCATATTCCGGAAGATCAAGTGCCACTGGCGATTGATGAATTCCCGGCGCTGTTTATTGCAGCAGCCTGTGCGGAAGGCCAAACTGTATTGACTGGTGCGGCCGAGCTTCGCGTCAAAGAATCCGACCGGATTCAGGTGATGGCAGATGGCTTGAAAACCATGGGTATCGATTGTACCCCAACTGAAGATGGCATCATCATTGAAGGCAAGGGCAAAGCAGGTGACTGGTCGCCTGTGTTCACCGGTGGTGAAATTGAGTCACATCATGACCACCGTATTGCCATGAGTTTCTCGATTGCCGGTTTACGTAACTCGGAAGTGATTAAAATTGTAGGTACAGAAACGGTCGCGACCAGCTTTCCGACCTTTACCCAATTGACCGCTCAGGCCGGTCTGCAGATTGAAGTGACCGAATAAAGAGAAAAATAACCCAAAACAGCCAAGCTTTTGCTTGGCTGTTTGCTTTATATTGCTTATGCTAAAAATACAACAAGAACAGCAGTAGGGTCGTTTATGAAAACACTCCAGTTTACCGCACAATGTGATAACAAGGCCGAATTACAGGACTGTAAGATTGCCCAGAATTATGTGGCAGATTTGCTGGCCCGACAGTTAAACCAGCACGGCTTTGAAACCTTGCCGCAAAGTGGCGCACAAATTGCGGTTAGTGTGGAAGATCATCCTTTGCCCTTAAGCGTGAGCTGTGAAAGCCGCGATGCCGAAGGACGACTGGTGTGTGAAATCCTGTCTTATCCGGAAGAAGAGCAGGACTGGTTTGACCGGATTGAATCGCAAAGCTTGTTAAATCAGCTGGCCCAGGCGGTCGAGCAGACCTTAAAACAGGATGAAAACTTTACGGCCTTTGAATGGAAAAATTAAAACAATCCCAGATTGGAATTGCGAAGCCATTTCGTCTGTATCCATTTTAAAATTAACAGTACCGTCACTGATCTCCCCCCCCATAAAAAAACCCATCAGCAGATGGGTTTTTGTCTTTAGCCTAAGGCCAGGAAGCGGGTAATTGCAATCCGCAGCTGTTTTAAATAGCCGGTAAAGAAATGGTTGGCACCCGGTAAAATGGTAACCAGATGACGCTGTGGTTTGGCCCAAGTAATCATGTCCGAGAGCAGGGTCACATCATCAGCTTCGCCATGAATAAACAGGATGTCACCTTTAATTTCTGGGGTTACATAGTGACGTACGCCGGCCACCGTCGCAGTCGGCAAGCCGCATAAAATGGTCTGTTTTGGCTGTAATTCAACCGGTAGCGCTGCATAACTCTTTGCCATCACATGCGCACCAAAGCTGAAACCGCCGGCATAGAACGGCAGGCCAATGTGCTGGCTACGCGCATATTTGATGACTTCTAGAATATCGTCCGTTTCGCCAAAGCCTTCATCATGCACACCTTCACTCTGGCCTGAACCGCGGAAGCTTGGGCGATACACTACGCAGCCGCGCTCTAGGTACATTTGTGCTAATAATGCAGGAACTTTGTGTTGCGGGGTGCCGCCTTGCAATGGATGGGGGTGGCTGACAACCGCGAATCCTTTCACTTCACCCTGGGGATAATCTACGAAAACTTCAATTCGACCCACAGGACCTGGAATGAAAATTTGCTCGGACATAAGATAATCGAATAATGGCAGGAGAATCGATTATTTTACCGATTATGTTTAGGAAAAACACAGATTGGCATTAAAATAAGCTGACTGTTATAGTTTGATTAATTATTTTTTAACCACTTTTTGATCAGGATGTGTATGCTCGCCTTAATTTCTCCTGCTAAGACTTTAGATTATGAATCTGCATTACCCACCGACAGCCACACCTTACCAAGACTATTAGCGCATTCACAAGAACTTATCGACGTTAGTCGTACGCTATCTGCTTCAGAAATCGCCAATTTAATGAGTGTGAGCGAAAAAATCGCCAATTTAAACGTAGAACGCTTCCGCGACTGGCAGGCCGATTTTGATTTTTCCAATGCGCGTCAGGCGCTGTTTGCCTTTAAAGGCGATGTCTATACCGGTCTGGATGCCTATAGCCTGAAGGATCAGGACATTGATTACGCACAGCAACATTTGCGTATGTTATCAGGTCTGTATGGCTTATTGCGCCCGCTGGATTTAATGATGCCGTATCGTCTGGAAATGGGCACCAAGCTGAAAAATCCGCGTGGCAGCAATTTGTATGAATTCTGGGGCACCATCATTACTGATCTGATCAATGAAGATCTGGCTGCGGCCAAGTCTGAATTGCTGGTGAATATCGCTTCGGATGAATATTATAAATCGGTGAAAGAAAGTAAGATTCAGGCAGAAATCATCAAGCCGGTATTTTTAGACCAGAAAAATGGCAAATATAAAGTCATCAGCTTCTATGCCAAAAAAGCCCGTGGCCTGATGGCGCGCTATATCATCGAAAATAAAATTGAACGTGCTGAAGATTTAAAAGGCTTTAATAGCGATGGCTATTATTTCGATGCTGACAGCTCCCTAAAAGGTGAGCTGGTGTTTAAGCGAGATGAGCAAGCCGCATAAACAGGGGAGTGCGTGCCATGCAATCAGAACTTGCTGATTTTCAGTTGTATTGGCAACGCTGCGCTCAGCAGTTTTCGCTGAATCGCTGCCAGACGCAGCAGCTGTATGCGCGGCTGCTGGCGGCCTATAGTGAGCCGCAGCGGCACTATCATGGCGTGCAGCATATTCTGGAATGTCTGCAGCATTTCGATCAGATTCGCACACAGTTGCAGCAACCATCGCTGGTCGAGCTGGCGTTATGGTTTCATGATGCGGTCTATCATCCTAAAGCGCAGGACAATGAAGCACAAAGTGCGACATTGTGCCAGCAGTTATGTGCAGATTTTTTAACGGCAGCATAACTGGAAATCGTGAGCCGCTGGATTCTCGCGACCCGGCAGCATCAGCCTAGTGATGAGCCAGATTTAAATGCCTTGCTGGATATTGATCTGGCAATTCTGGCTGCGCCGCCAGTACGTTTTGCTGAATATCAGCAACAGATTCGTCAGGAATATGCCTGGGTTGAGCAGCAGCTTTATCAGCCCAAGCGCCGTGCGGTATTGATGCAGTTTTATCAGATGCAACCGCTATATCAGACCCGGTATTTCCAGCAGCATTATGAAGCACAGGCCAAACACAATCTGGCCCAGGCTTTGTCTACAACGGGCGAATCAGCATCGTGATGGTTTATTCACCCACTAAAATTCAGGCATAAAAAAAGGCAAAGTCAGACTTTGCCTTTTCCATCTTGTCACAAGATTAGTGGTGATGACCGCCAACACCATGTACGTGACCGTGGTCTAACTCTTCTTGAGTCGCTTCACGGATTTCTACGATTTCAACTTCAAACGTCAGGTCTTGACCAGCAAGCGGGAAGTTTGCATCAACGATTACGTTTTCGCCTTCAACTGCTTTAACCGTTACGATCTGTACGCCGTCATCAGTTTGTGCTTGGAACTGCATGCCAGGCTGAATGCTGTCTACGCCTTGGAACATTTGCGCTGGAACTTCTTGAACCAGGTCAGGGTTGTATTCGCCATAACCTTCAGCAGCAGGTACGTTTACAGTGAATTTTTCACCCACAGTTTTACCTTCTAGGGCTTTTTCAAGACCAGGGATGATGTTACCCGCACCATGCAAATAGGCAAGTGGTTCACCTTGAGATTGGTCGAGAGTTTCACCCTCTGCGTTAGTCAATGTGTA
Source organism: Acinetobacter sp. Q186-3 (assembly GCF_013420655.1). NCBI lineage: Bacteria > Pseudomonadati > Pseudomonadota > Gammaproteobacteria > Moraxellales > Moraxellaceae > Acinetobacter > Acinetobacter sp. Q186-3. Next base: position 201,081 of record NZ_VOXS01000005.1, read on the forward strand.
GTGGAAAGAAACCACGAGGTCATTTGCAATAGCAGTCATGTTATAGATCCATTTAGTTTTCTAAGGGTACATCATAAAGTGAAAAGGCAAATTTGTTGAATACTTTTACTCAAAAAACTCACATTTGGCTTTTTTATGACATTTTCCCAGATATTGGGGCAGTCGATAAAATTTCAATGCAATTTTATTTTAGGGCCAATTTTTCTGCCGAGCATATCTTTGGCGGTCAGCACCCCGGCATGGGTATAGCCATGAATGGTGGCCTGATGCAGCCGGTATAAAGACACATACATCGACTTGGCGACTATGCCCTGTACATTGACCCGACCGAGTAATTCACCCACGGCCGTATGCTGGCTTAAAGAAATCAGCGAGCCTTTGTCGGAGAATTTAAACATCGGCAGTGGTTTCCCATTCACGTGCTGGCTCAGGGCACGAACCAGAAAGCTGGCCTGCTGACTGGCCACCTGCGCACGCGGACCCAGCACCGGTTCATCGGCTTTGGGCTGGCAATGGGCACAATCGCCAAAGGCAAAAATGTTGGGGTCGGTATAAGTCTGTAAGGTGGCATAGACTTTTAAACGGTGCAGATGATCTTTTTCAAAATCATCCCACTGTTTAAAAATTTCCGGGGCCTGAATTCCGGCAGCCCAGACTTTAATTTCTGCTTCTAGCGGATTACCTGCAGCAAAATAAACCTGTTCTTCATCGACTTTGGCCACCCGATGCTGGGTCAGCACTTCAATACCAAAGCGCTCCAGCTGGACTTGGGTATGCCGGGAAATTTGCTGCGACAGCGCTGGTAAAATCCGGTCGGCAGCTTCAATGAGCGTAATCCGAACCTGCTGCGGGTCAATCCGGTTTAAACCATATTGGGCAAAAGTCTGTTTGGCCTGATACAGCTCTGCCGCCAGTTCAACACCGGTAGCACCGGCGCCAATAATGGCAATATTCAGGGCACGGCTTTGCGGTTGATTTTGGGCTTCTAAATACAGGTGTAGCAAGTCCTGATGAAACACCGTGGCCTGAGGCAGGCTGTCCAGAAAATGACAATGCTGTTTCACCCCTTCGGTATTAAAGTCATTGGAAGTGGAGCCTAGCGCCAGTACCAGCGTATCATAGTCCACGTCAATCTGCTTTGGTGGCTGCTCTTTTTTGGAAAATTGCGGTGCCTGCAGCTGAATCTTTTTCTGGGTCCGGTCAATGCCAACCAGGGTGCCTAATATAAACTGATAATGATGCTGGGCAGCTTGGACAAAATAGTTGGTTTCTTCCTGATGCGGATTGAGCGTGCCGGCTGCAATTTCATGTAGCAGCGGTTTCCAGATGTGGGTCAGTTTCTGATCGACCAGAATAATCTGCGCTTTGCCCGATTTACCCAAACGATGACCGAGTTGGGTAGCAAGCTCCAGACCGCCGGCGCCGCCACCGACAATCACAATACGATGTAATGCTGACATGATGAACCTATATTGTTATTTTTAATGCAAGAACAGGCTCAATTTATGCCATCTCCCGGTCAGGAAAATGGCTCAGATTGTTCGACAACTTACATCATGTAGCATTTCCACTGTGCTTGTTCACATGATTAAACCAGCGGATAAGTTTTGGCTGCGGTTTCATCCTTAGAGGAGAAGCTAAACAGGCTTTTTAGCCAGATCAGCAATTTTTCAAACAGACTGGCTTCGGCAATATGTACTTCTTCTTCCAGATGAATGGTATTGATCAGGCGGTTATTCTGATAAACATGCACAGTGGCCAGCTGCATCACCTGTGCCAGCGGGGCCGTCAGTAACTTTTCTTTCAGCTCGACATTCAAATGGGTTTCGGTCTGGGTTAAGGGTTCAATCAGTCGGGTCTGACCGAAGGTATCGTTAACAAACAGGCGCTGCTGGGTCACATCAAACTGTTTTAAATTAATCGCGCTATTTTCGCCATATAAAGACGTGGTGACAATTTTCGGTTGCTGCACTTCAACCTTGAACATTTTCAGGGTCGACTTTACCACTGGCAACTCAGCAATCAGCTGCTTGTTTTTTAAAGCCACTTCGTTGCGGGTGTAGGCATAACTGATGTTCATCAGTTGCTGGGCAATTTCAGCGCGTTTAAATGCACTTTTGGCACCCAAAACCACCACAATTAAACGCCGGTTCGGATCATCAAAATTCTGGGTGAGACGGTTGGCCGTCAGCGCCAGGTTATAACCGGCGGCACGGGTATAACCGGTTTTCAAGCCATCCACCGTCGGGTCCTGTTTGAGCAGAATGTTAGTGGCACGGTGATAACGCTGGTTATAGGTAAAACTGGTCTGTTTGGAATAAGCGAGATAATCCGGAGTGTCATTGACGACCGCCTGTGCCAGACGGGCCAGATCGGCCGCGGTAGAATAATGTTCCGGCATGGTAATCCCGGCCGGATTCTGGAAATGGGTATGCTGCATTCCCAAGGCCTGTGCTTCCTGATTCATACGTGCCACGAACTGCGGTACGCTGCCAGAAATCCGTTCGGCCAGAGTTAGGGCGGCATCATTGGCAGACATCACAATTAAACCAGCTAGCAGCTGATCAACAGAAATCTGCTCACCTTCTTTCAGGTACATCTGGGATTCATCCCACATCACCTGTTTCACCACCGGCGTTGCAGTCAGCACATCTGCCGCGTTCAGTTTGCCGGCCTGAATGTCCTTGAGCACAATATAGGCCACCATCATTTTGGTCAGCGAGGCCGGGGCGCGCTGAATCTGGCTATTGTGTTCTGCAATCACCTGACCCGATTGTGGATCAAGCACGGTCCAGGCTTCTGCTTCAACCGTTTCAGGATTAAAAGATAATAAGGTGGCATGCGCAAGCGAGCTGCATAGCCAGCACAGCAGCGCAATCAGGTAGATGACACGTTTCAAGGGGATTCCTTTTTTAACCAGTCCGTTGGTCATAAACATAAAAATTTTAGGCATGCTATGCTTTTTTTTACCGTCTGACTAGCGATAATTTTCGACAATGAAGACGACTGCGCATTGCATGACAAAAAAATGTTAAGCTAATTGATAAGTTATCTCTTTGATCTTTTATATCGCCCATTATGTTGCATTATCAAATCGAATTTGACGATTATCGTCAGCATCTTATTCATGTCACTTTGCGCTTTCTGGCCAATCCGACACAGGTTCTAGCTTTACCAACCTGGATTCCGGGCAGCTATCTGATTCGTGAATTTTCCAAACATATTGAAGCGGTCAAGGCTTATGATGAAGCGGGGCGTATTTTAAAAATCCAGAAATTTGAAAAGAACAAATGGCGTTTGTTTAATACCGATCATGAACTGATTACGGTGGAATATGATGTTTATGCCTACGACCTGTCGGTGCGTGGTGCCTATGTTGATCAGACCCGGTTATATGTCAATCCGGCCTGTGCCTGTTTAGGGCTGGAAGGTCAGGAAGATAAAGCGATTGAAGTCGAAGTGTTTCTGCCCAATGAGCTGAAACATTTCCAGCTGGCGACCGGACTGGCGGCCAAAAGTCTGGTGAAAGGGCGTTATACCTTAAAAGCCAAAAACTATGCCGAACTGATTGATGCGCCGTTTGAGCTGGCCGAGCAGACCCGTTTTAGTTTTGATGCAGCAGGCATTCCACATGAATTTGTGGTATCGGGCAAACATGCCATGAATGCTGCGCGAATGCAGCAGGACCTGGAAAAAATCTGTGCCACTGAAATTGCCATGTTCGGTTCTGCACCGTTTCAGGACTATACCTTTATGACCATGGCGACCGGGAGCAGCTACGGTGGTCTGGAGCATCCAAACAGCACCAGCCTGATTACCCCGCGCGATGACTTGCCAAAAGCCAATGAGCCGGAAGAGCCGTCGAAAGAATATCAGCGTTTTCTGGGGCTGTGCAGCCATGAATATTTCCACTCCTGGCTGGTGAAATTTATCCGTCCGGACAGCTTTGTCAATTATGACCTGAACCGGGAAGGTTACACCTCTTTGTTGTGGATTTTTGAAGGTTTCACCTCATATTATGATGACCTGATTTTATTACGCAGCGGTGTGGTTAATCAGGAGTCTTATATTGCTTTATTAAAAGCGCAGATTGACCGTTATTTGCAAAATCCGGGTCGGGCAATCCAAACCGTGGCTGAATCAAGCTTTGATGCTTGGGTGAAATTCTACCGTCAGGATGAAAACTCCAACCATGCCGGCACCAGCTATTACAACAAGGGCTGTCTGGTGGCCTTGTGTCTAGATCTTGGTTTACGTCTGCGTGGTTCCAGTCTGGATGAGTTAATGCGCAAGCTGTATGACAATGCGCAGCAGGGGATTCAGGTGCATGAGCGCACGATTTATGAATTGTGTCAGGAATTAACCGGTGATAGCTGGGCTGAGCAGATTAACCATCTGATTAACACCACCGAAGAATTACCGCTGGATCAGCTGTTCCCGGAATTTGGTCTGAGCTACAGCTTAAAAAATGACAAGCGTTTGCCATTGGGGCTAAAACTGGCCGATAAACCGGAAGGCGTACTGGTACAGGCCGCACGCCGTGATGGTCAGGCAGCGCAAGCCGGTCTGTCGGCGCATGATGTGATTATTGCCATTGATGGTCTTAAAGCCAGCAGCAAACTGATCGAACAGTATGCCAAACAGAGCGGCAGTTTTACATTACATGCTTTCCGCCGTGATGAACTGATGCAGTTTGAAGTGAATGCAGCAGGTTCTGAACTGACCGAAGTCGAATTAAAAGTCGAAGATCAGGCCAAACTGGATCGCTGGTTAAAAGTGTAAAATCACAGTCTAAAGTCCACGTTATAAAAAACCGATGCTCAGGCATCGGTTTTTTATGCAGATCTATCGCAACAAAACCTTTCGCAATAAAACCTTATTTGATGATCAGGCGGGAAGTACCGCGAAACTCCGCCACAATCTGCTGCTTCTGGTTCGTGACCCGAATATCATAAATGCCGCTGCGGCCACTGCTGGCCTTATGTTCTGCCACCGCAGTCAGGGTATCGCCGAGCAGGCCCGGTTTTAAATAATGAATACCGCAGTGCTGACCCACCGCCGGATGTTCGCCGGTGTTGCAGGCAATGGCAAAAGCCGCATCCGCCAGCGCAAAAATCACCGCACCGTTACAGGTTTGATGGCCTTGTAAATGCTGCTCGGTAATTTTTAATTCAATCTGTGCGCTGTGTTCACCAAACGACACCAAATGGGCGCCCAGATGCTGCATTAATCGGTCCTGATGAAACATGGGATTAACTTGCTGATCCATAGCAGATTCCTTTTTTAAGATACGTTTTATTTTAAATTTAAAATTATGTGAATCATAAATAGCATTGTGATGCTGAAAATACAAGCAAAAAAATAAGGCCCCGTTGGAGCCTTATTTTCATCGTCTATTCAACGCATCTTTGCAACAGCTTTTTTAGCTATACAGATGCCAGCCCCATTAACGGGCACGACGACCACGTGATTTGGTGTTGGGACGGGTGGTGCCATTGGTCTTGCGACGTGGCTTTTCACCTTCTTCCATTTGCCAGATGCGTGGTGTGCCGGATTTTTTCTTGGCGGTACCATCTTTGTTGACTTTTTTCTGCATCGGTTTGCCACCAGTGCCGCCCGGTTTCTTCACATAAGAACGTGAGCGATACGGCTGTTCGGCTGGTACATCTTTAAAGTCGCTATAGAGCAGTGGTTCAATTTCACGGGTTTCACCCGGTTGCAGGCCCAGCTGAACCAGATCAATCGAACCGATTTTGGTGCGAATTAAACGCAAAGTTGGGAAGCCGACCGCAGCGGTCATGCGGCGCACCTGACGGTTACGGCCTTCACAAATTGAAATTTCAGCCCAGGAGGTCGGCACCGAAGCGCGGTAACGTACCGGCGGATGACGTTCCCATAACCACTCCGGTTCAGCCACTTTAATCGCTTTGGCCGGCAAGGTCATGCCATCATTCAGTTCTACACCTTTACGCAGCTGTTCTAGTGCTTCTTCGGTAATGTCACCATCGACCTGGACCAGATAGGTTTTAAACTTTTTATTGGCCGGGTTGGTAATAAACTGGTTTAAACCGCCATGATCGGTCAGGAACATTAAACCTTCTGAATCCATGTCCAGACGACCGGCAATCCGTAAATCCGGATCATCAATGAAGTCGGCCATGGTTGGGTGCTTTTCATCGGGACGAAACTGCGACAGCACATCATAAGGCTTGTTAAGAATAACTATTTTCACTGTAACCTGCTAAAAAATATAAAAAAATCTGGGTGTGATTCTTATGCTAACTGTAATAAAACCCGGCATGGGAGAGAAAGGGTGACAATGAGCAAAAAGAAGGTCCACAATATCCGGCTACTATAGCAGATTCTGTCTGATCTGCCTGAACTTTATGGCAAAGCTGAGCAGATGATTTTGATTGGAAATGTAAAACTTGCTGAGATATGGCACAGGATATATGCCGATTTATTAAGCACAGAAATAAGGCCATTTCCCTTATAAATCCCGGGCTGGTTAAATTTTGATTAAACTGAAAAGATCATCGAGTTAAAAATACAATTAAGCAGACAGCCAAAAAAGACCGGTGCCGGGCAAGAATAGTATTGATTTGCCCGCCCACCAATCACAGGGAGTAGCAAGGATTATGGGTTATCAGAAAATCGTCGTGCCTGCAGATGGCAGCAAAATTACGGTAAATGCAGATTTATCCCTGAATGTGCCGAACAATCCGATTATCCCTTTTATTGAAGGTGACGGGATTGGGGTGGATATTACCCCGACTATGAAAGCGGTGGTGGATGCGGCGGTACAAAAAGCCTATGGCGGCAAACGTGCGATTGAATGGATGGAAGTATATTGCGGCGAAAAGGCCAACAAGATTTATGGCACCTATATGCCGGAAGAAACCTTTGAGGTCTTGCGTGAATTTGTGGTGTCGATTAAAGGGCCGCTAACCACACCAGTTGGTGGTGGGATCCGTTCATTGAATGTGGCCTTGCGTCAGGAACTGGACCTGTATGTCTGTGTGCGTCCGGTGCGCTGGTTTGAGGGCGTACCTTCGCCGGTGCAACATCCGGAACTGACCGATATGGTGATTTTCCGGGAAAACTCGGAAGATATTTATGCCGGGATTGAATGGAAAGCCGATTCACCGGAAGCGAAAAAAGTTATTAAATTCCTGAAAGAGGAAATGGGTGTCACCAAAATCCGCTTTGAAGAAAACTGTGGTATTGGGATTAAACCGGTCTCCAAAGAAGGCACTCAGCGTCTGGTGCGTAAAGCCATCCAGTTCGCGATTGATAATGACAAGCCGAGTGTGACCTTGGTACATAAAGGCAACATCATGAAATATACCGAAGGCGCCTTTAAGGAATGGGGGTATGAAGTGGCGCTGGAGCGTTTTGGCGGCGAATTGCTCGATGGTGGGCCGTGGGTGAAACTAAAAAATCCGAAAACCGGCAAAGAGATTATGATTAAAGATGTAATTGCCGATGCCTTTTTACAGCAGATTTTAATGCGTCCGGCAGATTATTCGGTCATTGCCACCTTAAACCTGAACGGGGATTATATTTCAGATGCGCTGGCGGCAGAAGTTGGCGGGATTGGCATTGCACCGGGCGCCAATATTGGTGGGGCAATTCATATGTATGAAGCCACGCATGGCACCGCGCCAAAGTATGCCGGGCAGGACAAGGTCAATCCGGGTTCGATTATTCTGTCTGCAGAAATGATGCTGCGCGATATGGGCTGGACCGAAGCGGCCGATCTGATTATTCGGGGTGTATCCGGTGCGATTGCAGCCAAAACAGTGACGTATGATTTTGAACGTCTCATGCCAGATGCGACCTTGCTGCGATGCTCCGAATTTGGTCAGGCGATTATTGATAAGATGGACCAATAAAAACGCTATCTATTCGGTGTAACCGCCCGCGTTTAACGCGGGTTTTTTATGCCTTATCTTCCCATTCATTTGTGTCAATGTAATGACAAGTAACCACAGTGATGCTTTGGGTGACTAAGGTAAAATAGTAAAACTATTTTCACTTGATTTGTAATGGATAATCCTGTGCCCAATTACATTGAGGCAATTTGATACAGCTTATGACTTGGGCAAAAAACAAAACCCGGTAGAGTAATACCTGTACATATTGTGCGACATATCGAACTGATACAGGAGTGATATGAAATGGCTAATCAACAAAACCAGCAGAATCAACAAAACCAACGTCAACAAAATCAGCAGCAGAATGACAATCAACGTCAACAGCAGCAACAGCCTCAGCAACAAAATCAAAAACAGAAAAACCAACGTCAGCAATGATGTCGCACCCCCAATTTAAAAACTTTTTCATCGCCTAAAGGCGCAGATAGGTTTTTAAATTGATTTACTGACAAAGGCTCTCATGATGAGAGCCTTTGTCATATCTATATAGCCCATGACGATCTAGATCGGAAAGCAGCAGAGGAATCATCTCCAAACCCAGATCAGCAAAACCTGTACAAAAACCGTGTTTTATCTACCCCTGAGCAGACCTTAAGATCAAGTCATCCCTTGATGATGCAGGTGCCATGAATATCTTGATTTTTAAACGGCTCGCCGGTCTGGCGCTTGGCTTAAGTTTGAGTGTGCTGCTGGTCGGCTGTCAGCCACCGCCTTCGGGTGATGCCGCCGGTATGCGCTATCCGATGCTGTATCTGAAATTGCAACAGCAGGAATTCATGGCGCCTTTACCGGTCCCGGTAGAAGGTGTGCAGGCCAGGCAGATCAGTGATACCTGGGGTGCGGCGCGCAGTGAAGGGCGTCGGCATGAAGGCACTGATATTTTTGCCAAACGCGGCACGCCGGTACGCTCAACCACGGCTGGAATTGTATCGCGGGTGGGCACCAACAACCTTGGGGGTAAAGTGGTCTGGGTGATTGGTCCGGGCTTAAGCCATCATTATTATGCGCATTTAGAGGATTATGCAGCGGAGATTCAGGAAGGCGACTGGATTGAAGCCGGTGAAATCATTGGTTATGTCGGTAATAGCGGCAATGCTCAAAATACACCGCCACATTTGCATTATGGGATTTATCTCAGTGGTCAAGGCGCCGTGAATCCTTATCCCTATTTGGTACAAGAGCTGACCGATGAATAAGCTAAATCAGTTTACCTCGATTGTAGAAACCGGGGTTTTGGTGGCCGGCAGTCTGCAAATAAAATACAGATTTCCCAGTGCCAGAACCGCACCGGCCAGTAAAAACTGCTGCGGATAGGACCAGCCGGCGACTTGTAAGCCGCTAAAGCTTAAGCCTCCTATCAGCTGCACGCTGGCAAAGCATAAAGTAGCCATGCCCCATAATTTTTTATAGGCCAGACCATACAGCTGGAGCAGGGTATAAGAGGTCAGAAACACCACCGCCGGATTCAGCAGGCCAGTAAAAAAGGAAGACAGAAAGGTCATCACTGACCAAGGGGCGATTGCCGCTAAAATGGCCGTCACATACAGGCAATACAGAATTTTCAGGGCTTTGAAATTGCCGAGCTGTTTTGCCAGAAAATAGGCACAGGCCGCTCCGCAGGCACTGCCCAGGCCATATAAAATCCAGTGGCTATTGATCCAGAACAGGCTGAGTTGTTGCACCTGACTTAAATAGTCAATCCAGAAGAGTGAGTGTGGTACATAGGAAAACGCGCTACAGCTATACACCAAGAGCAGGCTGGCAAAGACCTTTTTATTGATGGGCACAGCAGCAGCGCTTTGAGGCTGGCTTTGGATGTTAACCGGTAGGGCTTTGGGTTTGAGCAGGATTAAACCCAGACTGCACAGCACGGCAAAGGCACATAAAATCAGCCAGGCGCTTGAGGTGGAGATATGATCTAAATAGGGCAAAAACAGCGTGGCGAGCAGCACGCCAAGTCCGATGCCACTAAAACCAATCACATTAATTTTAAACCGATGCTGCAATTCACAGTGCTGCGCAACCACGCTCGGCGCCAGAATCATCAGCCAGCCACCGCAGATGCCGGACAATATTCGCCAGAACAGATACCAGCTGCCCTCAAAACCGGCGAACGCACAGCAGAATAAACTTAAACTGCCGAGAAAGGCCGCGGCCTGAATCCAGCTTAATAGCTGCCGGTTTAAGCGCATGGCCCAGACCGCACCAATTAAATAACCGAGTAAATTGGCGCTGCCTAACAGGCTGGCAAACTCGCTACTCCATTCAAAAGCCAGACGGGTACTGGGTAATAAGGCGGTATAAGAAAAACGAAAAATACCGATACCTAAACAGGTGGCCAGCAGTAAAAACAGGCTGAGGCGGCGTTGCTGTGCATCCATGCAGATTCCTTGCGCTTTTTATTATGCGTAAAATATTGTTGTATGGCGCGCGGGCTATTACAGTTGCGCGCTGATCTGGCCAATTTGTTTGCTAATCTAACAACTGTTTATTCCACTGAAACCGGCTGACCAATGCTATAAAAATGCCCGCCGGCAATATGGTGGATACTTTTCCATTCATCGGCCACTTCATGATAATACCAGTGCCCGTCACGAAATACCCGCTGATCGGCATAGGCTGCAATGACTTTACCTATAAACAGGTCATGGGCTTGCTGGTTGTGCGGCTCCGGAATGAGTTCACAGATCAGCCAGGCGGCGCATCCGGCCACTGTCGGCACAGGAGAATGCTCAAACTGGAACAGCTCGACCCCACAGCGGTCCAGCTTGTTCGGCTCCTGAAACAGGCTGATGCTTCCCAGTTGATGCACCATCTTGAGCTGTTTTAAGGTCGGCACCTGCAAGGCAAAATAACCTGACTGTTCAATGATGGCGCGGGTTTTGGTGCTTTTATCCAGCACTACCGTAACTTTGGCAGGATTAAACTCAAGCGCACAGGCCCAGGCAGCAGCCATGACATCGGTTTCCTGCTGATCTTGCGCAGACACCAGCACGGTCGGACCATGATTAATCAAACGATAGGCCTTTTCCAAAGGTACAGTTTGCAGATCAGCAGGGAGCGTCATATTTTTTTATTCCTCAATCAGAGATCATTCCAGAGATATGCAGGAAAACAACAATTCTGCATTGTGCCGGGTGTTAAAACTTATATCATTGATGCATGCTTGGGAAAAAGCACAAAATACAGCGGGAGACAGATTCATGAAAATGTATCAGGTTGATGCATTCACAACAGCATTATTTAAGGGAAATCCGGCCGCAGTAATAGTGGTCGAAGACTGGCTTGATGACGCTTTAATGCAGAATATTGCACTGGAAAATAACCTTTCCGAAACTGCCTTTGTCAAGCCGATGGATGCTGAAAATTTCGAGATCCGCTGGTTTAGCCCCACAGTTGAAGTCGATTTTTGCGGCCATGCCACTTTGGCCAGCAGCTTTGTACTGTTTAAGGATTATACCCGCGCCAAAACCATTCATTTTCATGTCAAAAATTTAGGTCTTTTTATTGTCACGCAAGATGATGATGGCAAAATCCGCATGAATTTTCCAACCCGTGTGCCGGTACTGCAAGATGAATTTCCGGCGCAATTGCTGGATGTGATTGATCAGCCGGTTAAGGAAGTCTATTTAAATGCACAGGCCTATATTCTGGTACTGGAATCTGAGCAGGCAGTGTTAGCCGCCCAGCCCGATCTGGCCAAAATCCGGCAGATTGCAGAGCTGCATCAGGTCAGCACCGCAATTACCGCGACAGACCTAGATGTGGCCTTGACCGCGCCCTCTCAGGACTATGACTATATTGCTCGCTACTTTGCCCCGCATAAAGGGATTGATGAAGATCCGGTGACTGGTTCCATGCATACCGGTCTGGCGCCGTTATGGGCAGAAAAAACCGGCAAAACTGAACTGGTGGCTTATCAGGCTTCGGCGCGAGGTGGAATGCTGTACTGTGCCTTACAAGCAGAGCAGCGTATTGAAATTTCCGGTTATGCCAAATTATATCTGGTGGCCGAGTTATTTTTAGATTAAAACAGAACAGGGAAATCACGCTGGGTATGCCGGTGATTTTCAAACATAAGTCACAACAACAAACAATTTAATGCTGCAGTCATGCAAGCGGCTGCAGCAGGTAAAAGGTATTGAAAAAATTATGTTAATGCGGTTTAAACAGCTCAGCCTGTCTTTGCTGATCATGGGTGTGGGGGCTACGACATTTGCCCAGCCGGTGTTGGTAAAATCTGAACAGCAGATTGAAGAATACCGGCTGGATAATGGTTTTCGGGTGATTCTGGCGCCGAATGCCAAAGAAAATAAAGTGGTGATGAGTACCATCTACTTTACCGGTTCCCTGAATGATCCCCAAGGCAAAGGCGGTATGGCGCATTTACTGGAACATCTGGCGTTTAAAGGCACCCAGAATGTCCCGGGAGATGAATTCCAGCGCCGTTTAAACCAGTACACCTTAAGCAATAATGCCAGCACCGATTACTACTCGACCAAATATCTGAACACCATCCGCCCAGATCAGACGGCCATTAATGAGATGATTTATCTTGAAGCCGAGCGTATGGACAAGCTGGTGCTGCAAGAAAAATTTGTGCCGGCAGAAATTGCGATTGTGAAGCGTGAACGCGAAGTGCGTATGGATCAGCCCTATGCGGTGTTAATGGATCAGGTCTGGAAAGCGGCCTATGGCAACCAGTATCTGGGCCGTTTACCGATTGGTGATCTGAATGAGTTGCAGTCGATTCAGATGCCGGAATTGCAGCGTTTTTATCGCAACTGGTATGCACCGAATAATGCCGTGATGGTGCTGACCGGCAAGTTTGATAAAGCGCAGGTACTGAAGCAGATTGATCAGCACTTTAGTCGGCTGGCCAAACGCCAGATTCCGGCACAGGTCAAGGTGCCAGTGCTGGATGCCCGTACCATCAAAAACCGGGATTTTTTAGTGCAAAAAGGCAGCCAGCTGGCCAAGTTCAATATCTATTTAAATGGTCAGAACGGCCAGCATAAAACCGCTCTGGCGTTGGCGCCGTATTTATACACCATGCAGCCGAGCGGGCATTTGTATCAGGGCATGGTTGAAACCGGTATCAGCACCATGGTGCAATCGACCACCTGGCTGGATCAGGATTTTAATCTGGTCTTTATGGGTGCCTTGTATGCACCGACTCATAATGCCAAGCAGGTTGAAACTGCCTTGCAGCAGGGTGTCGAGCAGGGCAGAAATTTTAATCAGACCGAGCTGAACCGGGTCAAAACCCTGATTCGTAATAGCCAGGAAAGTCTGTTTAGCAATGCCAGTGCTCTTGCCGGTATGCTAAGTGATTATGTGGTATCGGAGCAGGGCAACTGGGCACAGTATTTTGTCCATCAACAGGAATTACAGGCCTTAACGGTGGATCAGGTCAATACACGTTTACAGCAATTCCTGATTCCTGAATATCGTATGCGCGGGCATATTCAGCCGACACCAGAAGAGCAGAAAAAGGCCCAGCAACAGCAGGCTGCTGAACCGCTGAAAACCCTCGATCAAATGGATGTACAGGCCGAGCCACTCAAAGACATCAGCAGCTATGAGCAGGAAATTCAGCAGTATCTGCACACATCCAAACAGGCCTTAAGCCAGACTGAAGCCAAAATCCAGCGTGGCACACTGGCCAATGGCATGAAATATGCACTGTTTCCCACCTCGACCCGGGACGATAAAACCTACGCCACCATTATAGTCGATTTTGGCAATGAAAAATCGCTGTTTAATCAGGGCGAGATTATTGACCTGATGGCCTATTTAATGCTGCGTGCCTCAGATCAGTACAGCCTGCAGGATATTGCCGACAAATCCATTGACGCCGGTGGTTCAGCTTCGGCACAGGCCAATAGCAATGGCGTGGCCATTTCGATTGTGGCCAAAAAAGATAAATTTGATGAGTTTTTCAGATTTGTCTTGGAAATCATGAAAAAGCCGCTGTTTGAACAGGCCCAGTTTGATCTGATCAAGGCACAAAGTCTGGCCAGTCTGGACCGGCCGTATACCGAGCCGGAAACCGTGGCTGCCTTAAATATGGCACGTTTGATCGAGCGTTATCAGCCGGGAGATTTGCGTTATCACTTCGAGCCGGAATTTGCCAAGCAGCAGTTGACCCAGGCCAGCAATGAGAAAGTCAAACAGCTGTATCGGCAGTTTTTTGCCATGGATCATGCCCGGATTGCCATTACCGGCGATTATGAGGCCAAGCCGGTTCTCAAGCTGTTGCAACAGCAGTTTGCCACTTGGAACGGAGCACAGCCGTATCAGCGTTTAAGCGTGCCGTATAACAGCTATGCGGCGCAAAAACAGCATGTACTGTCCGAACAGCGTGAGTTTGGCAGTTATCAGGGCGTGATGACCCTGCCCGTGGGAAATGATCATCCCGATGCAGCCGCATTAATGGTCATGAGTCATATTTTAGGGGACTCACAACTGACCTCACGTCTGGCGCAAGAGCTGCGTGAAAAAAATGCGCTGGTCTACAGTTTTGGCAGTTCGCTCAGTTTAAGCAGCTTTGAAAATTCCGGTGCCCTCAGTGTGAGTGCCAACTATACTGCCGGTAAAGCGGCGCAGTTGTCGCAGGCGGTACATAAAGTCTTTCAGGAGTTGCGCAAAAATGGCGTGACTGCACAGGAAGTAGCGGCGGCCAAGGCTGACATTCTGAAACAGCGTGTCACAGCACTGGAAGATGAGCGCCGTATTCACCGGATGCTGGTGGCACAGCTGGAACTTGACCGTGATTTACCGTATCGGGAAAAACGTGATCAGGCCATTGCCCGACTCAGCAAAGCCGATATTGATGCGGTGATCCAGAAATATCTGCTGCCGCAACATTGGGTCGAAGTCATGGCTGATCAATATGGTCAGCCGGTAAAATAAGTGCTGATTACAGATCATTCATATAAAAAATCTCCCTAAACGGGAGATTTTTATGAAGCCGGTTATGTTGGCACTGATCCCATCTGCCAGCAATCCTTATAGGTGCTAGTAAGTATGAGGTGAATTTATCATAGAGAATTAGAGCCGATAGAATTGTTTGGCATTATCATGGAACACCTGCGCTAATGCCTGCGGATGATACGTCGCCACCACATCGCTAAAGGCATCAATAATCGTGACTAAGTCGCTACTGACCCGATCCATCGGGAAATTGGAACCAAACATCACCCGATACATACCAAAACTTTTTAGCGCATGCTGAATCAGCGGGGCAGTTAAATCAATGATTTCCTGTTTTGAGGCCAGCCGTTGCTGCTGATGAAACTGATGACCCAGTACCGGCATGAACAGCCCGGACAATTTGGTATAGACATTCGGGCAGCGCGCCAGTTCTGCTAGGTCTTCCTGCCAGCGAAACAGGATATTGTCGCGCGCAGTTTGGGTAATACCGGTATGCGAGCCGACCGGACCAAACAGACCGGCCGGTGTACCGAGGTGATCCAGCACAATTGAGGTTTCCGGAAACTGTTTTGCCAGGGCAATCACATCTTCCAGCTGGCTGGAATAGACCCAGGCATCAAAACTTAAATTATGCTGTGCCAGTAGTTCAAAGCCTTTCAGAAATTTTTTGTCACGGTATAAATGCGGATCATCGGCCCAGGCATAAATGTCTTTATCTTCATGAACCGCAGCCATTTTACGAATCCCGCGAAAATGTTGCGGCGCCGCTTTCTGATGCATTTTCAGAATCTGCTTGAACTGGCTGTCACGCGGGTCGGCCGTGGCCACCACTGCACCCAGCTGGATACCATTTTTGGTAAAATCCAGCGACTCAATAAAACGGGTTTCTCCAACCACACCTTTGCCTTTGTGGTCATGCCAGCTGGCCTCCACATGTACCACTTTTTCAACCGGATAAAAGCCGACATCGCGGCAATAATGCTCGGGCAAATACGGTGCGGTGACATGCTGGGTGTGTCCCAAGGTGTCAATTAGCGCTTTGGATTTTAGCGTACGGATGGTTTTATCCAGTAAGCGTGGATATTTCCCCAGCAGCTTGACCGCCAGGCGTGCGCTGTGTGGTGTGTTATATGGGTCCCATTGATGAATATGCGCATCAATCAGTGCAAATCCAAGATTTTGCATAGCAGGTTGGTTTGATCCTTGAAGATGTCTATTTTATTCAAAGCCAAGTCTGCAAAAAAGAAAAGGGTATTTATCGAAAAGATGACATTAAAAAAGCCCAACAGGGTGGACTTTTTTTAGCAATTTAATGATCGTGATCATGTTTGTGTTTATTGCTGTGAAATTCTTCATTACGACGGAAACGTAAATAGTTCTCGAACTGTTCACAGTATTCATCATAATTGTCTTCCAGCATCATCTGGAACTGCTGCAAAATGTAGGACATGACCTGATCTTTGGCAGCACGCATTTCCTCACCATCTTTGAAGTTATTGGCTGCGACCCAGGTATTAAAACGCGCCGTGCCGAACAGCATGGCAGCACTGACCTGACCGCGTTTTTCCGCCGGTTGTTCCTGTGAGCCTTTTTCGACGCGACAAAATTCGTTGGCCTGTTTGATAAATTCATCAGCACGTTCAAAGAAAGCAGCATTTAACGCTTCTTCTTCGGTAACATCGGTTGCTTCAATCTTTTGAACCATGAATTTTTCCTAAGCTAAAATCATAAACAATAATTATAGGCAAAGCCTTGCAGAAACTAAACCTTTGTCTTACTCTAAAAATAGCCTAAGCAAGAAAAAGGAATCACGATGCAAGATGCAATTGCGGTTCAAAGTCTAAAAAGTGATATTGCGCTGCTGCGACAAAACATCTGGCCGCCGGCACATCTGGCCAATGTAGAAGGGCTGCCAATTTATTATGGCAATCCGGCTGAAGTTGAAGCCTATTTCCAGCAATGGTCCGGATTGATTGAGCGGGCACAAGAGCTGTTTCAGCCCTTTATGGAAGATGAAGTGCTGGATGCCATTCATCTGCCAAGTCACTTAAACCTGCCTTTATTTTTCTTTCATGTTGACCGAATCCGGATTAATAAAACCCGGGCCAAAGAATCAAAAACTTTTCGCGGTCTGGCCAGCTTGATGGAAAAGTGCGGCCAGTTTGATGCTACGCAGATGCTGGCGATGAAACAGTGGCTGGAGAGTGACGACAGCGCCGCACTGGTGGCACACCGTGAGTTTATTGATTTGCGTACCTATGTGTTTCAGCATGGGCAAAGTGAATACACCCGCACCCGTTTTTATGTCAACGGTATTGTGCTGAGTGTCGAACCGCATTTTCAGCTGGTGGATGCCCGGGAAAAACCGCGCAAGCAGCGGAGCGATAGTTATCATGATCCGCTGGCCGATAACGGGACCTGGAAGGTATTTGGCAAGTACCGCTAAATGATTATCTCCGTGCTGGGCTTTAGTCCGACCAGAAGGTTTTGCTGCGGGTAAATTCCAGCAAATGCTGCTGGGCTTCGGCCAGAACATGCTTTTGCTCGGCAGCAATCCAGCCCAGAACAAACCAGGCCTGTGGGTTTTGCTGAACCTCATGTTGAAACAGGGCTTCGGCCACCACCAGATCATTAAACTGCCCCAAAGATTCCTGTGCCGGTTTCAGTGCTTTCAGATACTGTTTGACGGCATCCGCTTCAAATAAAGAGGCAATAAACTCGACTGAATAACGCAGGCGTTTGACTCGTTTGCGGGTGCGGTGCTTCTGTTCACTGTCAAGATGTTCAAACTGCACGGCATCCTGACAAATTTGCCGGTGCATTTTTGCAAGCTGTTTCCGTACCTGTTTTTTCAGCGATTGATCATCTTCATGTGCTGTGCACTGGCTAAACTGTAGCAGCTCCAGCAAGAGGCGCACTGTTTCTGGCGCGCGAAACAGTGCATCAATTTCATCACTGCTTTCGCTACTTGCCGGTAGTTCTGCGAGGGGAGAGCCGGCCTCGGCCAGACGTGGCATCAGGCTTTCACTCAGCGCATCGCGGTCGCGGGTGGAACCAAGTTGCCGGAATAGTTCTGCCAGTTGCGCTTGCCACTCGGGTTGTACTTGTTCGGACCAGTGTCCAAAAATTTTCAGTACGCTGCGTAAACGGCGAATGGCCACACGGGCCTGATGTACATGACCACTCTGATAATGATTGTCGGCAATCGCCGTGGCATTTGGTAATAAATGAGTCAGACAGTTGCTGACAATTTTGGCCAGCGCGTGGCTACTCGAATCATGTTTATCGAGGCTAAAAGGTGTTTGATGTTGAACGGGCAAGATGTCCTGCTGATTCTTGAGCATCTGACCGCGCTGTGATTTGCTGCGAACATCAAGCCAGAGCTGATAGCGTTTTACCCATGGCTGCACAAAATCAATCAGGTCGCTAACATCGCCATGTTTCAGTTCAAACTCGACTTCGTAAATATCGCTTTGTGCTGTTGGTGTGCGGACTTCGCCCTGATCAAACGCCAGTTCAATTGCACTGTCTTTAACTTGTTCAAGCACAATCAGGCGTTGCACATCGGTTTCAAATTGCAGCTCCAGACCGGTATTTTTTAAATCGGCTTTTTTCAGCTCCAGCGCCTGTTTTAGCAAGGTTTGCGCCTGTTTATGTTCCTGATACAGGCTTAGATCCAGCTGCTCCGGTTCATCCGGGCCGAGGGCCAGTTCCAGTTCAAAACGCTCAAAATGATGCTGCCCCGGTGCTTTTAAGGTCTGACACCAGCGTTGACCTTCCAGACGCTGACGCAGGGCGATGGCATGCTGTGCCAGCTGCTGCTCAGGACTGTCATAATATTTGGCCCACAGCTGCATTGGCACTGCTTTTTTATTGGCAATGGCTTTTTCAAAGATGCGGCGCTGATGCACCGGCACCTGAAACTTCAGTTCGATTTCCGCCATAACCAACTCCTGCAATTTTTATTCTTGA
The DNA here is from genome assembly GCF_013420655.1 of Acinetobacter sp. Q186-3. Lineage (NCBI taxonomy): Bacteria > Pseudomonadati > Pseudomonadota > Gammaproteobacteria > Moraxellales > Moraxellaceae > Acinetobacter > Acinetobacter sp. Q186-3. Next base: position 219,926 of record NZ_VOXS01000005.1, read on the forward strand.
TTGACCTTACTATAGGCCAAGCCATGCATAAAAAGTAGCCATAAAGCGTATTCTTTTGTCTGGCCGGAGCGGGGAGTGGCTGAACTTACTTAATAAATTTGCGGCTGACCAGGAATTGTTCGGTGGCATCCAGCAAAGCTTGCGCATGGACTTCCTGTTTTGCGGTCAGCCAGCCGAGTACAAACCAGTCGCTGGCTTCCAGCTCAGTTTGCTGGATATACAGCGCAGCGGAGGAGAGAACCTGATATTCCTGCGCGGCCAGTTGGGCATCGTTCAGGGCTTTGCTGTACTTTTGCAGGTTTTTAACATCATAGATCGTGGTGAGTACCGGGAAAATAAATTTCAGGGCATTAATTTTCTGCGCCAGCTGATCCAGACTGTCAAAATCGGTCTGGCTGGTCTGGTTTAGCTGTTCTTGCAGTAATTTATATTGATGTTGCAAAGTCTGCTGAGCGGCCTGTTTTAAATCCTGCGCAGGGTGGGAGGCATCTTCATCCAGGCTAAACATCAACAGTTCCAGATAATGATGTACATTCTGGGTCGATTTCACCAGATTGGCCAGTTTCTCTTTAGCATATAAAATATCTTTGGCCAGATTCGAGGCGGTATTCGGATTCTGCAAAAAGGTGCCGAGGGTATTTTGCATGTGCTCTAAATGTTGCAGCTGGTCAAACTGCTGTCTAAACGCCAGTAACTGATTGGCCCATTTTTCCGAAATAGACGCACTCCAGTCTTTGAGCAAATGCACGGTTAAATACAGCTGATTTAGTGCATTCTGTGCCTGCACAATATGCTCGGCTTCATTAACACCGGCTGAAATGGCCGCAATGTTCGGCAGTAAATGCTGCAATTGCTGGGCAATTAACAATCTTAAATTCTGATCGGCCGAGGCTTTTTTATTTAAACGGAATTCTTCTGCCAGACGCGGCGGGCTGACTTGTAAGTCTAAAGCCAGCAAATTGCCCATTTCGGCCTTGCTGCGTACATCTAACCAGAGCTGGTATTTCTTGACCCATTCAAAACAGAAGGCCAGCAGGGCCTGCACCGAACCAGATTTTAATTCAAACTCAACCTCATGGACGGGATATTCACGCTCGCCGCTGCGAATACAGCCTACATCTAAACTGGCTTCAATCTCCACTTCATCTAGCTGGATAACACGCGAAGTACGCGTAATATCGGTTTCAAATTGCAGTTGCAGCGGGCTTTCAGTCTGCGTGAGGACTGTATCTAGTAGCTGTCTGGCTTCAGGAGCGGCATCGTAAATGCTTAAATCAAGCGCAGGTGGCTGTTGCAGTTCGCCCAGGTCATGATTATGTTCAAAACGTTCAATATGGGTTTTGCCGGCTTTCAGTGTCTGTACCCAGCGCGTGCCTTCCAAGCGTTGTCTGAGCGCAATACCATGCTGTGCCAGTAGGCGGTCGGCAGTGTCATAATATCGGGCTTGCAGCGAAATGGTTTCAGATTTCTTAGGATCCAGCGCTTTAAGTAAGGCATTACGGCGCGCATCAGGAATTTGAAATTTTAATTCAATCTCGGTCATTCAATTGGTCCTAAAAAATTGAGCAATACAGCAAAAAAGTAGCTTTCTGGCAGATGACGCCGCTATACCAAATTATTATCAAGCGTCCAGAAAAGGCGTTCATTGTTTAAGGCTTCTGATTGTAACCAAAATCTGTCCTGAAAAAAGTAGCCAGAAAAATAGCGCGAACAAAGTGGCTTTTATTTGTACAGAAAATGCGGTAATTTGAGCAAGAACAGAGCATCAGGATGATGAATATGAACGCACCCCTCAACACCGAATGGGCGAAAAAACCGGATGACACGCCTCAAGGTCCAATTCAAAATTATCACGAGTTTTATCGTTTTTATTTAACCGAACACCGCAATATCATGAGCCGGCGTCTGCATATGCTGGGCAGTGGTATCGGCCTGATTTGCCTGACGCAAATGGTCAGGCAGCGTAAGCCACGTTACTTTGTCTATGGACTGGTGGCCGGTTATGCCTGCGCCTGGGTCGGTCATTTTTTCTTTGAAAAAAACAAGCCGGCCAGCTTTAAACAGCCGCTGTATAGCTTTATTTCTGACTGGCGAATGTTTGCCGACATTCTGCGCGGCAACCTGAGTCTTAAAGACCGCGCACTGGATAAAATTGACAGCTAATCTTCATTTTTCGAGCAAAACTAAAACTTTCGGTCAAAAATAAGATGAATGGTCAAAAAATTCATTGAAATTGTAGAGTGAATGTTCTATTAATTGAAGCAATGCAGAGTGTATGACACTTTGATGACATCAGTTTTTAACTTTCCAAGCCTGGAGTGACCTTTCTCCGGGCTTTTTTTATAGCTGGAATCATTGAAATAAAAAGAATGAAGCGAGTCAAAAGAGTGTGGACGTACTAGCGTTTGATCACATTTCCCCAAATGCGTCCTGGCATCAAATTTTAGTACGTCCATGAGACCATGAATGCACGTTGGTTGTTATTGATATAAAAAAATAAAAAACAACAACTTATATCGTTATTATTGTGAGTCCTAGTAAATACCGAAACCGGCGCTGACTCTATCCCCAATACTAGGGATTTTGCATAAAATCTGAACTGAAACAAAGCATCAGCGAAAATACAGGCAAGGCCTGCTCTTGAGCTGTAACTATGTAATAATGAGAGCCAATTTTTTGAGGTGTTTCAGGCAGGCAAAATGCGTGGCTTATATTTAATTACCAATGATGATCCGATTGAACTGCTTTTAGCCAAACTTGAAGGTGCAATGGCGACCTATGAAGTTGCAGTCTTGCAATATCGCCGTAAAAAGGTGGCAAAAGAAGATCAGGCCTATGAAATTGAATATATGAAATCATTGTGTGCACAGTACAAAGTGCCATTTGTGATTAATGATGATTTGGAAGCTGCGGTAAAATATGGTGTCGGCGTGCATTTGGGTCAGGATGATGGCTCAATTGTCGAAGCCGCAGCACGTTTACCGAAGAATGTCCTGATTGGCCGCAGCTGTAACAATTCACTTGAACTGGCAGAGCAGGCCATTGCCGATGGCGCTAACTATGTGGCATTTGGGGCAATTTTCGCCACCGATACCAAGCCGGAAGCCGGCAATATTGGTCTGGAAACCTTAAAGCAGGCCAAAGCAAAACTGAATGTACCCATCTGCGCAATTGGTGGTTTAACCGTTGAAAATGGTCAGCAGGTGATTGATGCCGGTGCAGACCTTTGTGCGGTGATTAGTGATATATTAGGTCGTCCGATGCATACCGTTGCTCAACGCGTATATGACTGGTCTGAACTATTTAAAAAGGCGGTTTAAGCCGAAATTTTTGTCTGATTTTATTTTGAGTTGAGTCGATTCATGAGCCTATCTCCAAAGCAAGAACAATTATTTAAACAAGCCAGCAAACATATTCCAGGTGGCGTGAATTCACCGGTGCGTGCGTTCAATGGTGTAGGCGGCACGCCGGTCTTTATTGAAAAAGCCCAAGGCGCATATTTATACGATGTAGATGGCAAACGCTATGTCGATTATGTTGGTTCATGGGGGCCAATGATTTTGGGTCATGCCCATCCAGCGATTATTAAAGCGGTGCAGGATGCTGCGGTAGACGGTTTAAGTTTTGGTGCGCCAACCGTTCATGAAACGACGCTGGCCGATATTATCTGTGACATCATGCCATCAATTGAACTGGTGCGTATGACCAACTCCGGTACTGAAGCGACCATGACCGCGATTCGTCTGGCACGTGGTTATACCGGCCGTGACAAGATCGTGAAATTTGAGGGCTGTTACCACGGTCACTCAGATTCATTACTGGTGAAAGCCGGTTCTGGCCTGTTAACCAAAGGTGAGGGTGAAGCGACCTCTGCCGGTGTTCCTGCGGATTTTGCCAAACACACCTTAACCCTGCCATATAACGATATTGCCACCTTAAAAGAATGCTTTGCCAAGTTTGGTTCAGAAATTGCCGGGGTGATTGTGGAACCGGTTGCCGGTAACATGAACCTGGTTGCGCCAATTGATGGTTTCTTGCAAGCCATTCGTGATGTCTGTGACGAACATGGCTCGGTGTTTATTATTGATGAAGTGATGACCGGTTTCCGTGTCGGCTTAGGCGGTGCGCAGGCGCATTATGGCGTTACCCCAGATTTAACTACCTTGGGTAAAATCATTGGTGCCGGCTTACCGGTCGGTGCTTTCGGTGGTAAACGCGAAGTGATGGAATGTATTGCACCACTGGGTAAGGTGTATCAGGCCGGAACATTGTCGGGGAACCCGCTGGCGATGCGTGCCGGTATCGAGATGTTTAAACATCTGCGTGAGCCAGGCTTCTATGAAAAATTAAGTACACAACTGGAAAAACTGCTGGCCGGTTTACAGGCAGCGGCAGATGAAGCCGGTATTGCGTTTAAAACCCAGCAAGTGGGCGCGATGTTTGGTCTGTACTTTACCGATCAGGACGATATCACCAGCTTTGACTCGATGCTGAAATGTGATGTCGATGCTTTCCGTAAATTCTTCCACGGCATGCTGGAGCGTGGCGTGAACCTGGCACCATCTGCATTTGAAGCCGGCTTTATTTCAAGCGCGCACAGCGATGAAGATATCGAGTTTACCATTCAGGCGGCAAAAGCCACTTTTGCTGAGATGAAAGCGTAAATTTGACCTCTCCCTAACCCTCTCCTAAAAGGAGAGGGAAGCTTCAGTTAATTCGAGATCAAAATGAAAACCAAACATTATATGACTTTAAGTGATGCTGAATTTCTATTAAATGAAGCGCATCAATATGCGATACAGCATAACTTTAATGTCAGCATTGCAGTCGTAGATGAGACCGGAAATTTACTGGCGATGAAGCGTATGGATGGCGCAGCACCAATGACTGCAAATCTAGCCATCGAAAAAGCCAAATGTTCTGCCATGAGTCGCCATGCATCCAAACTGTTTGAAGATATTATCAAAGGCGGTCAGATGGGCTTCCTGACCATGGAATCATTTTCAGGGATGCTAGAAGGTGGTGAACCGATTATGTATCAAGGGCAGCTCGTCGGTGCGATGGGTGTGTCGGGTGTGAAGTCGTTTGAAGATGCGGAGATTGCACAGGTAGCGATTGAGAAGTTTGTAGCACAGCAAAGTTAATTCAAGAAAAAAATTGATTAGCTCAACTCAATAAATTCATCCAAAGTTGTACCAAAATGAAGCGTGGAACGTTAAATATGAATTAAAAAGCCCAATCGCTAATGATTGGGCTTGCCTATATACAATAAAATTATGATTTAAAAAGGAAATCAAAAGATGTTATTCCCAAGTAGAAATGTCCTACCTTAAAACCAAATAGAAATGTCCTATACAGACATTTCCAAGTCAAGCACAGGATTCAGATTTCGTTGTTGAATTGCTGTTTTCTGTGCACGTCTTCTTGG